>NZ_JBARYR010000253.1:0-12101 GCF_049648075.1 Rubrivirga sp.
CGTCGCGACGACCCTGCGGGCGGAGCTCCCCACGCGCCTGGCCGACCGCGTCCTCGAGGACGCCGAGGTCCCCGCCGACCGCAACCGGGCCGATCTGCGCATGGACGAGCGGAAACGGCTCCTCACAGCCCTCACCGCGTACCGCTTGCCGTGGACCGGCGACGAGGGCTACAAAAAGGCCGAGGTAACCGGCGGCGGGGTCGGGCTGGGCGAGGTGGACACCCGGACGCTGGAGAGCCGTCGGCAGCCGGGCTTGTTCTTCGCCGGCGAGGTCCTGGACGCGTTCGGGCCGATCGGCGGCTACAACTTCCTGTGGGCCTGGGCGACGGGCCGCGCCGCGGGGCTGGGAGCGGCCGGCTAGCGCGCCCCCGACCTCGAGGACGCGACCTGAGGTCAAGGCGAGTGCGGGTGTAACGAGCGACGATTCGCGATCAAACCGACACAGGTCGTAAGCGACGGGGAGCGAGTCTGCCTATCGAGCTTTCTTCGCGCCGATGCTTCGTCTTCTACTCCCAATCGTCCTTTTCGCGGCCGCCGCTCCTGAGTCTCGGGCTCAAACCACGCCAGACTTTACAGCCGTCGACGCACTGATGGCGGACTCGCTTGCCCAGATCGGAGGCGGCGCAGTCGTCCGCGTTGTTCGCGCGGACACGGTCGTGTTCGAGCGGGCCTACGGGGCGTTCGAGACTGACGAGGTGGTCGACATCGCGTCGGCGACGAAGTGGTTGTCCGGCGCCGTCATCATGAGCCTGGTCGACAGCGGCGACCTCTCTCTCGACAGCCCGCTGTCCGAGTTCTTCCCCGGCTTGACCGGGCCAAAACGCAGCGTCACGATCCGGCAGTTGTTCTCGCTCACCTCCGGCATCGTCTCGCCGATCGGCCGGGACTGCCTCGGAGACGTCACGACGACGCTCGAGGCCTGCGCCGCGGAGGTCCTCGGCCGACCTCTCCGCTACCTACCCGGCTCCGGGTTCTTCTACGGCGGCGGCTCGATGCAGGTCGCCGCTCGCGCCGCCGAAGTCGCGACCGGGCAGGCCTGGACCGACCTGTTCGAAGAACGGATTGCCGAGCCTCTCGGCATGACCGACACCGTCTACAACAGCGAGACGAATCCGCGTGTGGCCGGCGGCATCCGCTCGAGCGCCAGCGACTACACAGCCTTCCTTCAGATGGTGCTCAACGGCGGCGTCCACGACGGCACCCGCGTTCTCTCTCCGTCCGCCGTCGACGCGATGCTGGCCGATCAGACGGGCGGTGTCGAGCGAGGCGCCGTCCCTGTCCTCGAGTCGCCGTACACGAAGTACGCCGGGACGGACCCGGACATCCCGAACGACGCGCTCGGCTACGGGGTCGGCGTGTGGCGCGAGCAGCTGACCGAGTCGGGCGAGCTGCGGCACGCGAGCAGCCTGGGCGCCTTCGGCTTCGGCCCGTGGGTCGACGTCGAGCAGGACCTCGGGGGCGTTCTGCTCACGCTGGACGAGCAGCCGAACGTCTTCCCGACCTACCTCGAGCTAAAGCGCCGCATCGCCGCCGCCCTCGAGGACGCGCCAAACCCCGTTGATGTGGACCCGACCGTCGAGGCCACACTGTCCCTGGGCGCGCCCCTCCCCAACCCGGCTGCCAACGCGACCCAGATCCGGTTCGAGACCGCTCGGTCCGGCCCGGTCTCGCTCGACCTGTTCGACGTCACCGGCCGACACGTCACCACGGTCCTCGACCGCGCCCTCGAGACCGGATTGCACGCCGTCGACCTCGACGCGTCATGGCTTCCGAGCGGCGTGTACGTCGTTCGGCTGAGCGCAGGCGCCCGGCAGGCCTCCACACGACTCACCATCGCTCGGTAGAGCCAAAACGACGCGAGGCCGCGCAGCCTCACAGCCGCGCGACCTCGCCCAGTCCGATCTCGAGGTAGGACCTACTGGTTCTCGGCGTTCTCGCCCAGGTCGATGTTGCTGTCGATGGCGTCCTCAACGTTCTGGGCGCCCTCCTGGATGGCAGCGCCGGCCTCGGCAGCACCCTCGCGGATGTTCTCGCCGGTCCGGTCGAGGCCTTCCTCAGCGTTCATCAGGGCCTCGTCGACATCGGCCTCCGCCTCCTCGTCGAGGCCGATCTCGGTGTCGTAGTCGACGTCGCCGTCGGACTCGACCTCACGTTGCTCTTCGACTTCGCAGCCGGTCAGGCCGATGGCGCCGGCACCGAGAAACAGGGACAGGGTTAGAAAGAAACGGGTCATGCGGGTTGAGTTGGGGGGTGAGAAAAGCGCCGGTTCGACACGCCGCGTGGCCGCCGGATCCCGACCGCTTCGCGAACTCGCCGCGATCGACTCCGAGGCCGACTGCGACCGCATTTCTGGGACCGCCGCCGTCCTCGAGGACGTAGATCTCGGCCCTTGCCCCGACCGCGATGCCCTGGCCCGCCCTGCCCCTCGACGACTGGCAAGACACCCACGACACGGTCTGGCGCTGGCTCCAGATCGTCGGCAAGGTGCGGCTGGCGCACGCGCCGTGGGTCAACCACTCGTGGCACGTCCCGCTCTACGTCTCGGCACGCGGCCTGACGACGTCGCTCGTCCCCCACGCGAGCGGCAGCTTCGAGGTCCGGTTCGACGTCGTCAGCCACGTCCTCGAGGTCGAGACCACGAACGGCCAGCGCCAGGCGTTCGACCTGGAGCCGATGTCGGTCGCCACGTTCTACGAGCGGACGATGAGCGCCCTCGAGGACGTCGGCGTCCCGACAGAGATCTGGCCCATGCCGGTCGAGATTCCCGGCGACGTCTCCCGCTTCCCGAATGACACGGAGCACGCCGCGTACGACCGGGACGCCGTCGGGCGCTACTGGCAGGTCCTGGTCGAGGTCGACCGCGTGCTGGCGCAGTTTCGGGCGCAGTTCGTTGGCAAGGTGAGTCCGGTACACCTGTTCTGGGGGGCCTTCGACCTGGCCGTCACGCGGTTTTCGGGCCGGACGGCGCCGGACCATCCCGGCGGCGCGCCGCACCTGGCGGACTGGGTCATGCGGGAGGCGTACTCGCACGAGGTCTCGAGCGCCGGCTTCTGGCCCGGCGCGGGCGTCGGCGAGCCGTCGTTCTACTCGTACGCCTACCCGGAGCCCGACGGCTACCGCGAGTACCCCGTCTCGCCCGAGGCCGCGCGCTACGACGCGGACCTGGGCGAGTACGTCTTGCCCTACGACGCCGTCCGCACGGCCGACGACCCGGCCGCGACCTTGACGGCGTTCCTCGAGACGACCTATGCCGCGGCCGCCGACCTCGCCGAGTGGGACCGCGCCGCCCTCGAGGTCGGGGGAGGGAAGCATGGTCTCACAAACGGACCGCGATCTGTTTAGCGGTCGGGCCGCGGGCGGAGCCTCGGCCCAAACAACGCGAGCCCAATAAATATGGCGGCACCCATTCCTAGCAGAACGAGTCTCCATCCGTCGGTACCCGTCGTGAGGCGATAGGCGAAGAGGACGGCTGTTCCCAGTGCGAGAACAATGATCAGCAGAAGGTTCGGTCGTGGCATAATCACTTTGTGATATGAGCGCGGGGGCAGGAAACTCCGCCCCCGCGAGGGAATGACGCAGAGAGCTACGCCTGAGACTTAGCAGAACTCAGCTGTACCTACGAGGCCACCCCCAATCGCGCCGATTGTGGCACCGATTGGACCGGCTGCTCCAAATCCGCCCAGCCCGCCGAGGGCCGCTGATCCGAGGATCCCTGCAGCGCAGCGCCATCCTCGAATGCGAGCGTACTCCATCGCAGCGGCGTCCGAGTATCCGTTTTGTTGATCCAGGTAAGCCATCGACTCCTGTACTACGGCGATGTAAGCGAGAGCCATCTCCCGATCACTGCTCGACAGATCGGATCCCTCGGTCTGAGTGTACAGATCTGCGAGCCCGTCCATAAATGCAACAAACGTATCGGACCCATTGATTAGGGACTCTACGTCTTGAGCGACATCAGCAACAGCCTCAGGGACTTCGTCACCGGAGTTAGCCGCGAGCCGAGCGCCTGTCGTGGGCTGACTCTCGAGGGCTGAGGCGTAGAGAGAGTATTCATCAGAAGAAGGACCGAACTGGTCCGCGTAGAACTGACGTGTCCCCGCCAGGATCACTTCGGGACTCTCCACGGGAAGGTCGCGCTCAGCAGCGTAGGAATCTACGGCAGCGAGGTTCGCGCGATAGAATGCGCGGACTTCGACCGCCGTCTGGGGGACGACATCGTCGCCACTCGTAGTCTGAGCCGAGTCACAGCCCGACAGGAGACCGGCGAGGAATACAGAGGACAAAAAGGTGCCGCGAAGGGCACGACTGAACAGAGCGTTCAAGAGGTTATAGGGTTGTGGAAATAAGGGGGCCTGTGCGGCTCTACAATACCCCCCCACATGTATCCAACATGTATCAGCAAAGGACGTTTGGTGAAGTCCTTCTCGACCTCTACTCTCTCCTCTCGCGCCCTCACCAACTACTCAACCCGACCCCGGGGACCACCGAACACGGCCGCCCGGCGTATCGTCACACCGACGCACCTGCCGTCCTCGAGGACGCCCCCCCCGATGGCCGACCGCCCCGACTCGCCCGTCTTGTCCGACGCCCAGATCGACCGCCTCCGCCAAGCCGGGCGCGAGCGAGACGTGACGGCCGGGGAGCTGCTGTTCCAGGAGGGCGAGGCCAGCTACGACTTCTTCGTCGTCCTCGAGGGCGAGGTCGAGGTCTACGCCGACCTCGAGTGCCAGCGCCCGATCACGCCCGAGCCGATCCGCGCCGGGCGGATGCTGGGCGAGATGGGCCTGCTGCTGGGCGAGAGCGTCTACGCGACGGCCCGCGTCGAGGCCGACGGCCGCGTCCTCCAGGTCGAGGCCGACGCGTTCCGCAGCTTGCTCGGCCGCGACACCGGCCTGGCCGAGACCATCCTCGAGGCGTTCGCGCGCCGGCGAGGGCTGGTCAGCGAGGGCGCCTCCGGCTTGACGCTGATCGGCGCCCAGACGGACCCCGACGCCGTCCACCTGGCCGAGTTCGCGCGCCGCAACTACTTGCCCGTCCGCTGGCTCACGCCCGACGACGAGGAGGCACAGTCCGTCCTCGAGGCCGTCGGTCACACCCTCGAGGACGGGCCGGTCGTGGTGTGGGGGACGGAGACCGTCCTGGACAACCCGACGCCGCTCGAGTTGGCGAAGGCGGTCGGGATCGCAGGCGAGATGCCGGACGACGAGACGGCGGACCTGGTCGTGATCGGGGCCGGACCGGCGGGCTTGGCGGCGGCGGTGTACGGCGCGTCCGAAGGCCTCAAGACGGTCGTCGTGGACGAGATGGGGCCGGGCGGGCAGGCGGGCTCGTCCTCGAGGATCGAGAACTACCTCGGCTTCCCATCGGGCCTGAGCGGGACGGACCTGGCAACGCGGGCGACGGTTCAGGCGCGCAAGTTCGGCGCGTGCATGGTCACGCCGCGCCGGGCGACGGGCTTGGGCCGCGACGGCGACGCCTACGTGGTCGCCCTCGGCGACGGCCCGACCCTTCGAGGACGGACCGTCGTGGTGGCGACGGGCGCCAACTACAACCGCCTACCGCTCCCGAACCTGCGCCACTTCGAGGGCGCGGGCATCTACTACGCGGCGACGGAGATGGAGGCGCGCGGGTGCGAGGGCCGGACGGTCATCGTGGTCGGCGGCGGCAACTCGGCGGGACAGGCGGCGATGTTCTTGTCCGAGCGGGCCGCCAAGGTGCTGCTGCTGTTGCGCGGCGACGACCTGGGCAAGAGCATGAGCCGCTACCTCGCGGACCGCATCGAGGCCTCGGAGGTGGTCGAGGTGCGGCATCACACGGAGGCCCGCGAGTTGCACGGCGACGGAACCGAGCACGAGGCGCTCCACGCCGTGACCATCGAGAACAACGAGACGGACGAGTCGGAGCGCGTCGAGACGCCGGCGCTGTTCGTCTTTATCGGCGCGAGCCCGTGCACGGACTGGCTCAAGGGCGACGGCGAGCACCGCCTGGGCGTCGCCCTCGATGCCAAGGGGTTCATCCTGGCCGGCGCCGATGTCCCGGACGACTGCCTGCCCGACGAGTGGGGCGACGACCGACCAGCGACGTTCGAGACGTGCCTCCGCGGCGTGTTCGCGGTTGGAGACGTGCGGTCAGGATCGACGAAGCGTGTGGCGGGCGCGGTGGGCGAGGGCTCGGTTGCGGTCAAGGCCGTCCACACGCGGCTGGCGGCGCCGCGACCGGAGACGGGGTGACTCGTCCTCGAGAAAGAACCTCGAACGTCTTTCGCTACAAACCGATCTTCGAGTACGAACGTGGTCTGCCCGCCCTATCGCCGCACACGTAGGAGAGGGTCTCGTCGGTCAATTCGAGGACGTAGTAGCACCGCGAGTCGCTGCCCCCGAGGACGACAGTGAACGAGAACTCGTCGCTCTCGCGGCCGTCGTCGCAGCCCTCGACGATCTCGACCTGACCTTCGTGGCGCTACTGAACGCCACCACGGCCTGGAGGTCATCGAATCGAACTTATCCCGTACGTGAAGGCCACGCTGGCTCTGCACCCCACGCTCTCGAGGACGAGCGCGGCGCGTCCACAAACCCAATCGCCCCGGCCTCGAGCGATGCTCGGACCGGGGCGCGGGCGGAGAGAGGGGGATTCGAACCCCCGGTGCACCTTTCGGCACACACCGCTTTAGCAAAGCGGCGGTTTCAGCCACTCACCCACCTCTCCGTGGGTCCGAAAACTAGGCGCGGGCGAGGCGGCGGGCAACCGTCCGCGGTGGAACTTCCCGTGATCCACGTCCTCGAGGGCGAGCGAGGCTCGTGCCCGTTTCCCAATGACCTCGGCCTCGAGGACGGGCCTCTCGTGTTTTCCCCGCCGTGAGGACTCGAGCCGGCCGCTTCCCTATCCTGAGCTTATGCGCGTCTTCCTGCTCGGCCTCTCCGCCTGCACGTCCACGCCGACGGACATCCTGATGGACGAGCCGCCGGTGGACGACTCGGCATCGGACCCGAACGCGCCGCCGGCGGCAGGCTTAACGATCGGGGCTCGAGGCCGATTGGCCGGCGTCGACGGGCACCGCGCGACGGGCCAGATCCTGCTCTTCAGCCACCCCGATGGCCGACACTTGGTCCGGTTCGAGGGTGCCGACATTCAGGGCGGACCCGACTTGCACGTCTGGCTCGTCCGTCGTCTCTCGGGCGACTTGGCAGACGGCCACGTCACGTTGGGGCCGCTGCGCAGCACGCGCGGCGACCAGAACTACAGCGCCCCCATCGAGGCCGACCCGTCGCAGTTCCGGGGCCTATCGATCTGGTGCGAGGACTTCAGCGTCAACTTCGGCCAAGGCGCATTGAACTAGCGACCTCGAGGACGGGTCGTGGCGCGGTAGGTTGACGCCTCCGCCCCCCCGACCTCGATGCGTCCTCTCCTCCTCGCCCTCTGCCTAACGACCGTCGCCGCGGCGCAGCCTGCCGACGTGTGGCCCGAGATCCGTGCCGAACGGATCTCCCACTTGCTACCGGACGCGATGGACCGCGCCCAAGTCGACGCCTGGCTAATCCTGTGCCGCGAGAACGACAACGACCCGATGGCGCGGCACGTCGGGTGCGAGAACGCGGGTGGCGAGGCGGCCTTCCTGTTCTTCCGCGTCGAGGACGGCGTCTCTCCCGTGGCCGTCTCGCCGGCCGGAGAAGCGACGGCGCTCGCCGAGCTCGAGGCGCACGACGAAGTCATCGAGATCCCACGCGGATCGACCGTCTGGGCGCCCGTCCTCGAGCTGCTCGAGCGCCACGACCCGACCTCGATCGCAATCAACCGCGGCTCGACGCCGATCTCGGACGGCCTGTCGTCGACGCAGTACGAGCGGATGCAGGCCGGACTCGGCGACTGGATGGAGCGGACCGTGTCGGCAGGGGGCCTGATCTCGGAGTGGCTGTCGGTCAAGACGCCGGCCGAGGTCGAGTTCATGCGCCAGGCCGCCGCTCTCACGGCGCAGTGGCAGGTCGAGGCCTACCTCGAGGCCGTCCCGGGCGTCACGACGGACCGCGACATCGCCGACTTCCTCGAGGCCAAGATGGTCGAGGCCGGCGTCGGAAACGGGTGGGCGCCGGACCAGAACCCGGCCGTCAACTCAGGCCGAGACCGCGGCCACTCGCACCCGACCAACCGCGTCATCCAGCCGGGCGACTTTATCCAGACCGACTTCGGCATCCGGGTCGGGGACATGTGGGTGACGGACATCCAGCGGTTCGCGTACGTGCTGGCACCGGGAGAAACCGAGGCGCCGGCCGACGCGCTCGCCAAGTGGGAGGCGGCCAAACGCGGGAATCGTGCGGCGTTCGCCGCCATGCGACCCGGTGCACGCGGCGTCGACGTGGACCGCGCCCAGCGCGAGGTGATGCGCCAAGCCGGCTCGCTCCCGGTCATGTGGAGCACGGGCCACCCAGTCGGGTACTGGGCGCACGACTCCGGCCCGAGCCTGGGCGGCGGCCAGGAAGGCCGCACACCGTCCGGCCGCCAACTCGACGTGCTCCGCCCCGGCATGACGTTCGCCTTCGACGGCTTCTTTTCGTGGCCCCTCGAGGGCGACGACACCAAGACGATCTCGGTCGAGGAGATGGTCGTGATCACCGACGACGGCGCCGAGTGGCTGACCCCACCGCAGGAAGACCTGATCCTGATCCGCTCGCAGTAGCGCGTCCTCGAGGACGGACCCGCGCTCGGCCTCGAGGGCGATTTCCCATCGTCTGTGGCCCGTCGTCGATCTCACGGTCTTAGCCCCGAGGTCGAGGCTTTGATTTCGACCTCGAGGACGCCGCTTCGAGGCCGGACCATTTCGGAGTCGTCTCACCCCACGTCGCGGCTCTCACGACCGACCTCGAGGGATCAGGTCAGGTCCCCCCTCCTCGAATGAGGAGGAGGACAGGGGCTGGTCGCGCTCCCGTCCTCGAGGTCGCCGACAGACGGCTCATGTGCCAACCGCGTTGACGTCGCCTAACCCTTCAGCGCGAGGGAGTAGCGGAAGACGTCGTCCTCGAGGACGTAGCCCATGTCGTCGTAGAGCGCCTGCGCCGTCACGTTGGTCTTCTCCGTGGCGAGCTCGACGCGGAGCCCGCCGTCCCCGCGAGCGAAGTCGTGGGCGGCCTCCATCAACGCCCGGCCCACGCCTCGTCGCCGCGCCTCCTCCCCCACGAACAGGTCGTTCAGCACCCACACCCGCTGCATCCCGACCGACGAAAAGAACGGGTAGAGTTGCGTGAACCCGACGGCGGCCTCGAGGCCGCGGACCGTTGCCAAAAACAGGACGGACTCGTCGGCCTCGAAGCGGTCCCGCAGGAAGCGACGCGCGCCCTCGAGGTCGGACGGTTGCCGGTAGTACTGGCGGTAGCGGTCGAACAGAGGCGCAGCGGCCTCGAGGTCTGCGATGGTGGCACGGGAGATGTTCATGTCGGGGCGGAGGCGGGGACGGGTTTGGGCTTGCCGGCGGGCCGCGTCATCAGGACGACGGCCGCGACCACGGCAGCGCCCGCCAAGATGACACGCGTGTCGAGGACCTCGTCCGCGAGCCACCAGCCGAGCAGGACGGCGACGACCGGGTTGACGTAGGCGTACGTCGAGACCTTCGCAGGTGTCGAGACATCCAACAACCAAACGTAGGCGCTGTAGGCAATCAGGGACCCGAACACGATGAGGTAGGCGAGGGAAAGCAGGGACTTCGAGGATGCGGCCTCGAGGTCGGGCCGCTCTCCAAAGCCGGCGCCCACCACCAGAAGGAGCGCGCCGCCGACCAGCATCTGCATCGCCACGTTCACGAGAGAGTCTGGCGCGGTCTCGGCCCCACGCTGGTAGATCGACCCCGCCGACCAGCTCAGCGTCGCCCCGACGACCGCGAGCGCTCCGACGATGTCGACGGACTCCGTTCCGAGTTCGTGCGGGCCGATCAGGATCGCGATGCCGGCGATTCCCAGGACCAGCCCGAGTACGACCGGGAGCGTCGGCCTCGAGGACGAACGAACGGCGTCGATCAGCACCATCCACATCGGCAGCGTCGCGACCAGGAGCGCGGCGACGCCGGACGGAATGCGCTGGATGGCCCACGTCGTCGTCCCGATTCCCCCGACCAGCAGGAGCGTCCCGACGATCGCGGCTGTCTTCCAGTGTACCGCGCTCGGCGCCGCGGCGCCGCGAGCCCGGACAACGGCGTAGAGGAGGGCGCCCGCAACGACGAACCGAGTGCCCGCCATCGTGAACGGTGGCAGCGTTTCGATGGCGAACCGGATCGCGAGGTACGTCGACCCCCACACGACGTAGACGGTCGCGAACGCGGTCAGGACGGCGGGCAGGCGGGCGGTGCGTGTCACGACCGCACCGGCTCGATCACGATCTCGCTCGTCACCGACGCCGCGATAAAGCACGACTCGTGCGCGGCGTGGTGCATCGCGTCCTCGGTCTCGAGGGCGGGCGCGTCGCCGTGGTACGTCACGTGGGGTCGGAGCGTCACGCGCGTCATTCGTTGCCGACCGTCCTCGGCCTCGAGGGCGCCCTCCGCCGAGTCTCGATAGTCGTCCACGACGAACCCGCGCCGAGCCGCGATCGACAAAAACCACAGCATGTGGCACGACGAGAGCGACGCCACAAACGCCTCTTCGGGATCTACGGCCGCCGGGTCCGACATCGGGGTGGGCACGACCGACGGCGAAGACGACGCGGCGACCTCGAGGCCGCCGTCGAAGATCCAGCGGTGGGCTCGGCTGTATCGGTGGTCCGAGAACGGCTCGCCGTTGCGGAACCAGGAGACGGTAGCGGAGACGTCGGGCATCGAGGGCGAGCGGAGCGGCAATCTCGCCTGCCGACGCTGCGTCACGGCCCAAATCCTACGCGCCCTCGAGGACGCCGCCGTTCCCGGCCTCGAGGTCGGACCGACGGACGCGGGCCTGCACGTCTGCGTGTGGTTACCGCCCGGCCTCGAGGACGCCGATGTCGCGGCGGCGTGTCGAGTGAGACGCGTCGGAGTGACGGCGCTCTCGTCGCACTACGCGGTGTTCGACTCTGAGCGACACCGGGGCAGGCTGGTCGTGGGCTACGGGCGGGCGGCGGAGGCCAGGATCCTCGAGGTCGTGGGCCGAATCGAAACGGCGTGCGCGGCGCCCAGAAACCGGGTTGCGCTCACACCGGGGAACCCCCTATGCTGACGCCAACTACAGTGCGGCACCGGATATGAGATATGGCTTCCTCCTCGCAGCGCTTGCGCTCGCATCCCCCTCGCTCGCCCAAGGCGGGATGCCAGGGCAGCTCACGTTCGACCCCTCCGCGCCTCAGCCCGGCGCCGTCCTCGCGGTCGAGTACACGCCCGGCTCCATTCTGCCCGACGACGGCGCCCTCGACCTACGCGCGCGGCTGCGCACGCCGGACCGCGCGTGGCCTGACCGCTCGACCGTGACGCGGGCCGTCGCCGTCCTCGAGGCCGGCAGCGACGGCGTCTACCGAGGTCGGTTCGCTCTCCCCGATTCGGTCGCGTTCGCGCTCTTCGCCGTCTCGACCGTGTCCGGCGACGCGGTGGACACCAACCTCGAGGCCGGCTGGCCGCTCCTGACGTACGGACCGGACGGCCTGCCGACCGTGGCCGCGTACTCCGAAAGGGTGGACGACCTGGGCCGCCGGGACTTCCGGACGGGCGCCCGCGTCGCTCGCGCGTTTACCGAGGACCATCCGGCCCGCGTCGAGGCGTGGTCCTCCCTCTCGTTCTACGAGAGCGTGGCGCCGACAGGCGCGCTCGACTCTCTCGCCCTGTCGTCCCGCATCGCCCAGCTCGACCAACAGCTCTCGAGAGAGGCGACTCCCGACCTCGAGGACGCCTACGCGCTCACGTGGCTGGCCGGGTTGGGAACGGACGTCTCGACGCGCTGGGCCAGCTGGCTCATCGAGAACGCCCCGGCGTTTCCCGGCTCCGTTCGTCACCGCGTGTACCGCGTGCTCGACGAGCGCGGCCAGGAACCCACCGCCGACCGACTCGCGGCGCTCGACGCGATCTACCTCGACGTCGGAGCTGTCGACGACGCGCTTATGGACGTGGGCCTCGGAACGGCCATCGAGGCCGGCGATCACGGGGCCGCGATCGCGTGGGC
>NZ_JBARYR010000254.1:0-1546 GCF_049648075.1 Rubrivirga sp.
ATCCGGTGGGCTGCTCCGGCGTCGGCGCGCTGAGGTCCCATACGACGACGCGGTTGTTGCCGCTGTCGGCCACGGCGAGCCGGTCGCCGCTGAGGTGGAGCCCGTAGGGCCAGCACATCGAGTCGTCTCGGATCATGTCCCAGCGGTTCTCGCCGGCGCCGTCGAAGTCGCGCTGCCCGAGAACGCGGTCGGCGGGGGCACCCGTGCCCTCGAGGGCGAGATCGTCCCAGACCAGAACTCGGTTGTTGGCGGTGTCGGCTGCGGCGAGGCGGCCGGCGTTGAACGAGATGGCGTAGGGGAAGCGCGTCGTGCGATCGCCGGGCGCAGCGTAGGGCCACTCGGACCCCTTGGCGACATCGTCCTGGCCGAGCAGGAGATCGAAATCGCGCTCGGGGACGGGTCTCCCCCGCCACCCGACGATCCGGTGGTCACCGGCATCGGCCACCAAGAGTCGGTCGGCGTCGCCGGTGACGTCGTGGGGCCACCGGTACGTCCCGTGCCCGACCTCGAGGCCGCGGTTCTCCTCGCGCTGCTCGAACGACTCCTGGCCCAAGAGGTATCGTGCCGGTTGGCCGGGCTCGGGCAAACCGTCCCACCCGACGACGCGGCGATTCCCGGTATCTGCCACCCAAAAGATGCCGTCCACGAGATCGAAGCCGTAGGGCCAGTGGAACGTCCTCGAGGTCGGCCCGCCGCCGGCGTTGGCCTCGATGGTGTCGGCGTCGGGCTGACCGATGACGTGGTCGGGCGGTTGGAAGTCGCGCTGGGGGATTCGGTCCCAGATCAGGATTCGGTGGTTCCAGGCGTCGGCCACGACCAAGCGGCCGTCGTAGACCGAAACGCCGCACGGGAGATGGAGACCGCGCTGGGCGTCGCCGCCCGCGCGCGGGCCCTCGCTCGTCATGTCGGGCTGGCCCAGGACGACGTCGGCTCCTTGCCCGTCCTCCGTCGGGGCGCCGTGCCAGATCAGGACGCGGTGGTTGCCGCTGTCGGCCACGACGCAGAGGTCGTCCTCGAGGTAGACGCCGCGGGGGGCGTACATCGTGCCCGGTGCCGGCATGGCGTCGGGCAGAGCCAGGACGCCGGGGGCGGTCGCGCCGAGACGGAGGACGGGAGCAGCCACTAGCTCGGCAGGACGTAGACGATTTTGTTCTCGTCGAGGCGGACCGGGAACGGCTCGAGTTGGGCCTGCGGCACCGTGATGCACTCGCCGGACGTCAGGTCGTACTTGAACCCGTGCCACGGGCAGCCCAGAATCGTCTCGTCCACCATCCCGCCGTCGAGCGGCATCCCCATGTGGGCGCACGCGTTGCGGTAGGCGTAGACCTTCTCGTCGAACCGGACCAAGAGGACGTCGTGGTCCCCGACCTCGAGCCGCTGCGGCGTGGCGTGGCGCATGGTCGCGAACGGCGGCCCCTCGACCCAGCCGATGTCGGTCGCGTCGGGAGCGTTCGGGACCTCGAGGCCGGCGCCCGGCTCGGAGGGGAGCACCTCGATCTTGGTGATCTCCGGCACCTGCTCTCTCAGCCGGTCCTCGACGCCGCGC
>NZ_JBARYR010000255.1:0-2109 GCF_049648075.1 Rubrivirga sp.
CCGCTCCTGCTCGGCCGCCTGCGCCTCGGCCTCGAGGACGCCCGCCGCGTGGTCGCGTATTGCCGTCCCCGAAGCGAATCGGATCCCATCGCCACGCGCTCCAACGCGCTCGACGCCCTCGCCTCGATGGCGGCCCTTCACGCAGACATCGAGGCCGAGGTGCTGCCCGTCCTCGAGGCCGCGCTCGACGCGCCGAGCCCATCGCACCAAGCGCGAGCGCGGCGGGTGCTCGCCCGGCTCGACCGGCAAACGCGGCGGTAGCACTCGACCTCGAGGTCGCGCGACAGAGACGATGCCCGAACGCACCCCCCGCCAAACCGCATGGATCGAGCTGTCCGAGCTGTGGCTTGACACCGAGCACGAGCCGTCGACCCTCGAGGCGATCGCGCGCAGGTTGCAGGATCTCCCGTTCTCTGTCGACGAGATCGATGAGATTCATTGGCGCGAGGTCGCTCCGGTCCTCCGCACGAATCTGTGGCCACCCAATCCGGCCGGCGTGTGGACGGGGTTCGACCCGGACTGGCTGATCGAGCAGTGCCAGGCTCAGGCGGCACGCCGCCATCGGTGGACCTCGAGGGCGAGGTCGGGGTGGCTCCGCCGATGCGGCAATTGGCAGTACGCCGTCGTCCGCGCGCACCTCGTGAGCCGTCGCTATGGGGATTCAGAGGCCGGCCTCGAGGACGAGGGGTAGGTGAAGCATCGGCACCGCGGCGCAACGCGTTCGTTTACAGGGCTCCCCTCCTTTCTCCCCGATGGCCATCTCCCTCGACCGATCTCACGTCACCGACGCGCTCCACACGCTCGACACCGACCGCACCGCCCTCGACGATCTCGCTCTCGATGCGCACCGACGCGTCCTCGAGGGCGAGACCGAGAGCCCGGACATGCTGGGCTGGCGCGAGCTGTTGCTCAGCCCGGACGACGCGCTGCTCGAGAGCGTCATCGAGGTCGCGAGCGAGATCCGCGAACGTGCCGATGTCCTCCTGTGCATCGGCATCGGCGGGTCATACCTCGGGGCCGAGGCGGTCATGGACGCACTCGTCCCACCGTTCTCGAGCGACGGACCCGAGATCCTGTTCGCCGGGCACCACCTGGGGCCGGACTACCACACGCGCTTGTTCGACTACCTCGAGGGCAAGAGCGTCTACGTCAACGTGATATCGAAGTCCGGCACCACGCTCGAGCCCGCCCTCGCCTTCCGCATGGCGCGGCGTTTCCTGGAGGAGCGCTTCGACGACGCCGACCGACGCGTCATCGCAACGACGGATGCAGCCAAGGGCACCTTGCACGACTTCGCCATCGAGCAGGGTTACCGCCGCTACATCGTCCCGGACGACGTCGGAGGCCGTTTTTCGGTCGTGACGCCCGTCGGCCTTCTTCCCATCGCCGTCGCCGGCATCGACGTCCGGTCGATGTTCTACGGCGCTGTGTCCGAGGCCCGCGACTTTACGGATGCCGACGCGTCCAGCGCCGTGCTCCAGTACGCCGCCGACCGCTACGCCTTTCACGAAGCCGGCTACGCGACCGAGGTCATGGCCGTGATGGACCCACGTTTGAGAGGAATCGGCGCGTGGTGGCAACAGTTGTTTGGCGAGAGCGAAGGGAAAGAGGGCAAGGGCCTGTTCCCCGTCGTCCTGCAGTACACCACCGACCTGCATTCGGTCGGGCAGTACGTGCAGCAGGGCCAGCGCACGATGGTCGAGTCGTTCCTGCGCATCGACGACGCCGACGCCGGCCCGTCGGTCTCGGAAATCGATGGAAACGCGGACGGGCTGAACTACCTCGCCGGCAAGCCCTACGGCTTCATCAACGAGAAGGCCTACCAGGGTACCGCCGAAGCCCACCTCGAGGGCGACGTCCCGAACTGGACCTTGACGCTCCCGCGCCTCGATGCCGAGCACGTCGGCCGGCTGCTGTCCTTCTATATGCACGCCGTCGCCGTGAGCGGGACGATGCTCGACGTCAACCCGTTTAACCAGCCGGGCGTCGAGACGTACAAGCAGAAGATGTTCTCGCTCCTGGGAAAACCGGAGTAGATCGCCCCACCGTCGGCCTCGAGGGCGCGTCTTCGAGGCCGACGGGTCGCCGCGCCACCCGCGATTGCACGCC
>NZ_JBARYR010000256.1:0-2468 GCF_049648075.1 Rubrivirga sp.
GCGACGGGGTCAGAAAGCCGGGCCGGGCTCGGCCCTCCAAGACGGCGAGCGCGGACCGTAGCGCGGCGTCGGCAGTGAAGGCGTAGCCCTCGGGGCCGGACCACCGGGCGATGGCCTCACCGCCGGAACCGTCGGTGGCCCGTGCCCAAGCGAACGACGTCCCTTGCTCGCGGGCGCCGTCGTTCGGGCCGCTGACGAACCGGGAGACCGCGGCTTCGAGGACGGATTGGACCGGCCGCGAGCGCAGGATCGGGCCGAGGGCTCGGCTCGCCTTCATCACGCGGACGGCGGTCGGCGGCATGGACGCGTACGTGGTCACGTTGGGGATGCCCGTCGAGTGGTACGCCGTGCTCACGTCGCCCCACGGGATCGCGGTGCACGTCCGCGTCTTGCCGTCGCTGAACGTGGCCGTGACTTGGTCGTGCGCCGCCGGCACCTCGACGATCCGGCCCGCGACGCGCGCGGCTCCGCCCTCGCCCAGGTTCTCGACGGCGGTCTGTGCCGTCCCGTGCGACGCCGACGACAACGCTCGGATCGCGATCTCCAGCCGGGTGGCGCTCGGCAGTCGCTCCTTGACGTGGGCCGCCAGGCAGTCCGTCGGGACCACGTCGAACCCGACGCCCGGAAGGACCGTGATCCCGGCCGCATGAGCGGCCTCGTCGCGCGCGGCCAACGCCTCGAACACGGCGATCTCGCCCGTCACGTCGAGGTAGTGCGTCCCGGTCCTGAGGCACGCCTCGACCATCGGCTGGGAGGTCCGCGAGAACGGGCCGGCGGCGTGGAGCACGAGGGGGACGGCCTCGAGGGCCGCGTCGAGCGAGCGTGGATCGTCCAGCCCCAGGGTGACGTCCTCGAGGCCGAGGTCGCGGGCGAGGGGTTTGAGCTTGGTCGGGTCGCGGCCGGCGAGGACGGGGCGGTGACCGCGCTCGAGGGCGAGTTCGGCGATGAGCCGGCCGGTGTAGCCGTAGGCGCCGTAGAGGAGGAAGGGCATGGGACGGGTACGACCTCGAGGCCGAACGGTGCCGCGCAGATGTCGCACCTGCGGTCTACCCTCTGTATGCACCTTCCCGCACAGGAATGGCCGACCTCAAGACGCAGCCTCCTGCCGACTCCGTCGCCTCATTCATCGACGGCCGCGAGGGCGAGCGCCGAGGCGACGAGTCTCGAAAACTGGTCGACCTGCTGTCCGACGTCACCGGCGAGCCTGCCGCGATCTGAGGCGAGAAGATGATCGGGTTCGGCGAGTACCGCTATCGGTACGCGTCTGGGCGCGAGGGCGACTGGATGCGGGTCGGTTTCGCTCCGGCGAAACGCCACATCGCGTTCCATATGATGGCCGGAACCTCGGACGTCCATCGAGAGATTCTCGGACGGCCGGGGCCTCATCGTGCCGGCGCCGGCCGCATCCGCGTCACGCGCCTGGGGAGCATCGACCTCGACGTTCTCCGGGAGTTGCGAGGCCAGCCCGGCGCGCGTTGAGGGCGTCGTCGAGGCGCTCGGCATGCGCATCGCCAGTAGGGCCGGGGCCACGGATGTGGTTGAGCGCGATGTCCATGTTTAGCACGACTCGTTCATCGCGACGCCTCCGACGCGGACCAACCGGTCGGCGCGGATGGTCGGTTCTCCCTCGAGGACGACCCAGTCGGCGCCGTCCCGGGCGAACACGTCCGAGATGACGGCCTCGAGGACGCGCTCCGTCTCACCGTCGCGCCAGACGACCTCGACGGGCGTCCGGTGAACCGCCCAGCTTTCTAGGCGGTCGTGGAGCGAGCACGCGATGGGTACGTAGCGGGATGTAGCGGTGTCAGGCACGAGCGTGGGCCGTGGGCCAGAGCGAGTGGTGTCGCGCCCCGAGGGCGAGCGCTGCTAGGGTGACGACGACGGCCGCGACGGTCGTACCCAGCAGGACGCCCTCGACCTCGACGCCGATCGCGACGAACGCCCACACCAAGACCGCCGCGGCGGCCAGGTCCGCCGTCCTCGACAGCAGCCACGCCCCGACGGCGGAGACGGCCACGATCACCAGGATCGGCCAGAGGACAGCGTCGGCCGTCCACCCGGCGCTGCGGAGCCAGACGGTCACGTTGAGCGGCGTCGCAACGGCGAGCCACGCCATCCACAGGGCCGTCGGGACGCCCATCGTCCAGCGCTCGGCGCCCTCGAGGCCGAGCCCGTCGAGGACGACGTAGAGCCAGACGAGCGACGCCAGGATGCCGACGATCGCGATGGCGGCGATCCCGAACCGCTCGGTCAGCCACGGGATCTGCCACAAGCCGTTGAGCAGGTTCGCGAGCACCAGCGGCAGCCCGGCCCGGTCGTAGCGCGCTCCGCTCTGGGCCGGCAGCGCCTGCCACACGGCGAAGACGACGGCGCCGACGAAGATGACGGACCACACCGCGAACGCCCACCCGGCGGGCGTGATGGCCGTCGGGGCGCCGTCGGAGACGGCGCCGGTCTGGACGCCGAAC
>NZ_JBARYR010000257.1:0-2077 GCF_049648075.1 Rubrivirga sp.
TTCGCCGTACACCGCGCGGCGAGCCGCGAGCGCGAGTCGGTACCCGACGGTCTGCTTGTCGCGCGGGTGGATGTCGTCGGCCTCGCCGACATCGAGGGCGAGGGCCTCGGCCGTGTGGTCGAGGGCGAGCGCGCTCGACTGACTCTCGCGGACCGTCGGCCAGATGCCGGTGTCGTTGGCGTGGCTCGGCGGTGCGCGGAAGGCCGCGAGCTGGACCCAGTAGAAGGGGAGGTCCGGCTGGCGCCACGCCTCGCGCCAGCCCTCGATCATCGACTGAAACTGGCCGCTGTACGCGCGGGCGTCCTCGACGCTGCCGCCGTTCGCCTCGCCCTGGTACCACAGCACGCCCGCGATCGGGAATCCGGTGAGCGGGGCCACCATCTGGTTCCACAAGACCATCGGAGTCTGGGTGGCGCTGGTCGAGGAACTGAGCTGGACGAGCGCCACCTTGAACCGCCAGTCGCCCGCGAGCGAGCGCCGGGTGCCGTCGGCGGCCTCGAGGTAGACCAGGTCGTCGGACCCGCCGATGCCGCCGCCCAGGCCGTGGTCCGCCACCCGGACCGCGATCACGTTCTCGCCCTCTCGGAGCACGGAGGCCGGGACCGTGTAGCGGCGCTCCCGATTCCAGCCGTTGGCCATCCGCCCGACCTCGAGGCCGTTGACGTAGGTCACGTCGTCGTCGTCGATCATGCCCAGGCCGAGCGTGAGGTCGTGCGCGATGTCCTCCGTTGAGAGCTCGACCGTGGTCCGGTACCACGCGACGCCGTCGAGGACGTCGTAGCCCTGCGTCTCCCACAGCTCCGGCACGCGGATCGCGGCCCAGTCGCCGTCCTCGAGGTCGCCCGCCCACAGCGGCTCGTCGCCGTCCATGCTGAGGTCCACGTCCGGGAGGTCGCCGACGAGGGCTCGAAAGGTGTCCATGCGCGCGCGCTCCTGGTCCTCGAGGGCGGTGAGCTCGTCGGCGCTGAGGCCCAGCATGGAGGCGCTCATCCAGGGCTCGATGCGGCTCCCGCCCCACGTCGTGTTGACGAGTCCGATGGGGACGTCGTGGCGCGCGCGGATCTCTCGGGCGAAGAACGTGCCGACGGCCGAGAAGTCGCCGACCGTCTCGGGCGACTCGGCGTGCCACGCGCCGCCGGCCAGCTCGTCTTGGGGCTCGGTGGCGGAGCTCCGGGGCACCTTGAAGTGCCGGATCCGGTCGTCGCCGGCCGCTGCGATCTCGGCGTGGGCGTCGTCGGAGTCCCGGACCATCCACTCCATGTTCGACTGTCCAGAAAGCACCCAGACGTCGCCGACGACCAGGTCTCGAGCGTGGACCTCGTCCTGCCCCGAGGTGGCGGACAGTCGGTACGGCCCGCCGGCCTCGAGGGCGGGAAACACGACGCGCCATCGTCCCTCGCGATCGGACTCCGCGAGCCGGCTTTGGTCACCGAGGACGACCGAGACGGTGGCGTGGGGCGCCGTCCAGCCCCACACCGGGATCGGCCGGTCGCGCTGGAGCACGGCGCCGTCGCTCAGGACGAGCGGGAGGCGGAGTTGGGCCGAGGCGGGGGCGACGGCCATCAGGAGCAGGAGGGGGAGGAGTCGCATGGAGCTGCGGCGGAACGGCCTCGTGGTCGCGTCCATGCTACGGCCTCGAGGGCGCCGACGAACGCCCTGACCCTTCGCCGGTGTGCTCCGACTCGGCGCGATGCGCTGGGTCTGGACCCTCGAGGCGCTTTACCGAACCACGCCGAACGAGAGCGACCACTTCCCCTCGCGGCCCGTCACAAGGTCGCGGATCGAGCCGTCGAGGTGGACGGTGTCGCCGTCCTCGAGGTCGTCCGGCACGGGCAACACGATAAACTCGCGGGCCGTCGGGAAGGACGTGCCGGACTCGGTCGCGCTCTGGGACACGAACCGACGCTCGCCGTCGCGCCCGACCTCGATGGTGCGGACGACTTGGTACCGCGACTGCCCGCCGTCGGTGCCCAGATCGTAGGCCTCGACGTAGACGCCGATGCGGGCGCCGGGCCGGACGACGTCGTACGGGTAGCGCCACCGCGCGCGGGCGGCGTCGGCGTCGTCTTGGGTCGCT
>NZ_JBARYR010000258.1:0-7556 GCF_049648075.1 Rubrivirga sp.
GGCCGATTTCGGTGCCGGGCGCGTCGGGGCGCATCGTGTTCTTGATTCGGAGCGGGATGCCCCGCCGCGCCAGCGGGCGCATCGTGCGCGGATGGAGCACCTTGGCGCCGAAGTGGGCGAGCTCGGCGGCCTCGGCGTAGCTCAACCGCGGGAGGGAGAACGCGTCCGGGACCACGCGCGGATCGGCCGAGAGGACGCCGTCGACGTCGGTCCAGATCACGCAGGCGCTCGCGTCGAGGGCGCCGGCCAGAATGGTCGCGGTGTAGTCCGAGCCCGACCGGCCCAGCGTCGTGGTCACGCCGTCCTCGGTCGACGCCACGAACCCGGTCACGACCGCAACGGCGCCCGGCGGCACGTCCTCGAGGGCGGCCTGAACCAACGTCCGCGTCTCGGCAAAGTCGACAGCCGCTTCACCGAACGCGTCGTCGGTGCGCACGAACGCGGTCGCCTCGAGGGCGACGGCCGGGTGGCCCCTAGCCCGGAACGCCGCCGCCACGAGTGGCACCGACGCCCGCTCCCCGGCCGACACGATCGCGTCTCTAAACCGGGGCGAGCAGTCGCGCAGCAACGACACGCCGTGCAACAGCTCCCCGATCTCGGTGAACAGCGCGTCGAGGCCGGCGCGGAGCGTGTCTCGTTCGTCCTCGAGGGCGAGCGCCTGGAGCGCGGCGTCGTGCCGCTCGCGCACCTCGCGGATGATGCCGCGGTGCTCGCCGGTCCGGTTCTCGGCGGCCTCGATGGCGGCGATCAATCGGTCCGTCACGCCGCCGAAGGCGCTCGACACCACGACGCGCTCGTGGCCCGCCCCGTCGCTCATCGCCAGGTCGACGACGCGCCGCACGCGGTCCGGCGTCCCGACGGAGGTCCCCCCGAACTTGGCGACGTGGTAGGAACGGTCGGGCATGGGTCTACGGATCGAGGTCGAAAAGCTACCAGACCCTCGACGCGTCCTCGAGGTCCGCTCTCGTCCTCGAGGACGGCGTCTTCGCCCTCGCTCCATTGACCGCCCTCGAGGACACCGCCTATCTTCGCGGTCCGGAGGGGCCTTAGCTCAGTTGGTAGAGCGCTTCAATGGCATTGAAGAGGTCAGCGGTTCGATTCCGCTAGGCTCCACACGCACGGAAGACCGCCCCCTAGTCAGGAGGGCGGTCTTCTCGTTTAGGCCGATTCGATTATGTAGACGCCACGGCGACGTTCTACGGCAAGCCGACGCGGAAGGCCTCTGCCCATCACCATGTCGTACAGTGAGCGTCCCGGCCGACTCACCAGACAAAAGTGCGGGATTCGCGCAGGGAAGCCGCTTAGTGCGCGGCTGGGGCCGGCGACGCACTCGACCCAACACTCAGAACCGTTCGAGTCGAAACCATGTCGACTGACGAAGCGCCGGGGGTCCCGACGGACGTGACCTCGTGCAGTGCGAACAGCAGGAAGGCGCTAACGAGGAGAGCCGCGACGCCCAGGAAGCGGGCCATCTGATCGCGGGGCGTTGTAGTGGAAGTCATAGCGTGCCGTGTTGGTACCCAAACGCTAGAAGACGCCGTACCGCGAGGAGTGACGGGACGTTTAGATCTCCGTCTCGACACGCCGCCGACCCTCACGAGACTCGCATTGATCCCAGTTCTCGAGATCTCTTCGAGCCGTCGGTCGCTACGAGATCCCCCAGCTCGGTGGGCGAACCGAGCGCGTCGTCAGGCGAGTGTAGAATTCCGCCACATGGGAACGCCACGTGCTCATCCTCGGGGCCTCCATGTACGGCTCGAAGATGTCCTGGGTCAGAGATCGCGGCTTTCGCCCGGCTCGCATCGCCGCTCTCGGCACACGAACTCGCACGGCGTCAGGCCGCCGTATCGAGGTTGGTTAGATGACGCGAGGAGAATCGAAGCCTAGCGACGGACTTTGACGAATCGCCTCGTCCCTAGCGGTGGAAGCCCATATGCCTTCTACGAGGCACCCCAGACGCAGCCCGGGGCACAACGTGGCCTCACGCGTTCTCGAGTGGTAACCGTCCTCGGCGCTGAATGCTACCAAACCTCCACGAAGGGAGGCGTCGATGGCTTGGCTCTAGCGCCACCGTTCTCGAGGTCGCTGCGTGTTTCTCGCTGCGAGCCCTCGACCTATCTCGCGACCGCCGCGAACTCGGCGAGCATCATGGCCGTCGCGCCCCAGACCTCGAGGCCGGCCAGGTCGAAAAACGGCACGTCGAAGTCGCCCAAGGGCGCGCTGCGCATCGAGGACTTGCGCCGAGCCGGGTCCAGCACGTCCTCGACGTCGACCTCGAGGACGGCGGCCACCTCGGTCTCCTGGGCTACGAACGGCGGGCGTTGGGCCGTCGTCGCGACGATCGGCCAGACCGAGTACCTCGAGGGCGGGATGTAGATCGGTGTCAGCCGGCCGATGACGTGAACGTCGGTCTCGGGCACGCCGACTTCTTCGAACGCCTCTCGTCGCGCGGCATCCTCGGGCGTCTCGCCGTCCTCGAGGCTGCCGCCCGGTAGCGAGACCTGGCCCGCGTGCGTCGGCAACACATCGGTGCGGACGGTCAGGACCAAGTGAGCCCGGTTGTCCTCGTCGGGGTAGAGCAGGACGAGCGTCGCGGCAGGACGGCCGTCGTTGAGCTCCGTCGACAGCGTCTCGACGGTCGCCCGCGCAGGAAACGGCGCCATCTCGGCGTGGGCGTCGTGACCAGGCAGCGGCTGTTGAAGTCGAGCTTCGAGGACGGCGACGAGCGCATCGAGGTCGGGCATGGACGGCCAACCCCGACGGGCTGGGCGCGGCTCCCGCTACTCGTCGGGTGCGAGCCAGAAGAGGTTGAGCTGGCCGCTGCTCCCCGCCTGGATCGGCATCAAGAAACGCGAGCGCGGCTGATAATCGAGAGCGCTTCGGGTGTGCGGGATGAACGTCCCATCGCCCCCCTCGATGGTCTGCTCCTGAACGACGTCGCCGTCCGCGTTTGTGACCACCACCTGGTAGGTGCCTGGCGTCACGTCCTCGAGAGACCAGCGCTCACGGTCCGTCGTCGGCTTCCCAAACGTGCCGTCTGAGTGGCGGGACGCCGCGGTGTAGATGCGGTCGAAGGTTCGCATCGGGTGATCTCCATCGTCGAAGCTCCAGGCGATCTCCTGCCCGTCACGACGGATCGACACCTCGTGGTCCTGACTCCCATCGCGGACCCACATGAGGTACTGGAGATAGCCGACCTGTCCCTCCCTCTGCTGGAACATGGAGTGGGTGAACCACGGGCCGGTCTCGAGTGCCCAGGTCTTGTCGTCCGACGTAGTGTAGGGGTCGTCGCTGCCGGATACGGATGCGGTAAACGGGAAGTCGACGTAGAGATCGTCGCCCATTGTGAGCACGAAACGGTACTCGAGGCCGTCCTCGAACGTGGTCGTCCAGGTGACGTCGTCGCCGCTCAGCACAAAGACCGACGACAGATCCGTCGTGTTGAGCGTCGTCATGGCCGCGTAGGCGTGAGGGCTGCCGTCGGGGTAGAGCACGGCGAGGGTTCCCGGCTCGAGGCCGGCGGCCCCATTGGGGAGCCACAGATCGACGTCGATGTTGCCCTCGAGGCCACCACTGCCCAAGCGCCCGTACTGATACGCCCCGTGGCGACTCGAGTAGGTGGCCTGAAGGACAGACGCGAAATCGGCCGCGGGAGCGTACTGCGCATGGGGGGCCGCAGCGACGAGAAGCGAGAGAAGGAGCAGAGTGAGCCGCATCGGCATGTGGGTGTGTGGTGGGTTGTGCTAGTCCGTGGTGGTCCAGAAGACGTGGACCAACTCCTGCTCGCCACTCGGGGCGTGGCGCGGGGCGAGCGTGAGGGCGTGTGGCTCGTGTCCCGGTTCGCTCCGCACGTGCGGTACGAACGTCCCGTCGCCGGCCTCGAGGGCGAACCGACGCATCTCCGCTCCGTCCTCGTCGAGGACGACGACCTCGAGGCCGCCGGGCGTCAGCTCTGACCTCGAGAACTCCTGGTCGTCTCCGAGGAATCCACCTCGGTGCTGGGAGCCGAACAGGCGGAAAACCGACCGCGGCGACCCTGTGACCCGCTCGCGACGCTCCCCGAAGGCGACCTCGGTCCCGTCTCGCGCGACGATGACCTCGGCAGGCGCGCTCTCTCCCGACGTCGTCCAGAACGCGAAGTGGAGCTCGGACGAGGCGTCGCCGTTGTCGAAGAAGTAACCGTGGGTCTGCCACGGTCCCTGCATCCGGGTCACCCTGCGGCTGTCGAAGGCGCTGCCGACCTGCTCCGAGGTTTGGACGTAGGGCACGGAGCCGATGACCGCGCCCTCGAACTCGAGGTCGAGCGTTAACGTGCCGTTCGCGTTGGGAATCCCGTTCAGGCCACCACTCCGATGGCTCCAACTCACAGCCGACGCGACCGTGCCCGAGCGCTGATGGTCGATCTTGAGCGGGAAGCGCCCAAGCTCGCCGCCCTGCTCGTCGCGGAGCACGTACGCCCCGATGGGCTCGGCGTCGCTGTCGGGAGCGAACAGGACGTAGGTGTCATTGTCATCCCAATCCCCGTACAGCACCGTGTCGAGGAGTCCGACGTAGTCCACGTCGGGTGTGGGACCGTCGCGACGAGGAGCAGCTTCGGCCTCGGCCTGGGCGTCGTTTGACGTGCCGGTCACGGCATCGCGGGCGCGGTCGATGAGCCCCCGCAGCTGGGCGTCGGCGGTGGGCGCGCTGCCGAGCGTGAGCGTGGCGAGGAGGAAGAGACTGGCGAGACGTCGCATCGGGGTCGGGGAGGGTGGGACGCCCTCCGTACGGCGTCCTCGACCGGACCGGACCATCGCGTCCTCGAGGACGATCTTGCCGGACCTCGACGTCTGTGCCCCGCACCCCGCTCGGCGGTGCCCACGTCCGTTTGGAGCCGCTCACCCTCGATCACCTCGACGCGCTGGCCGCCGTCGGCTTGGAGCACGATCTTTGGCGGCTCGCTCTCAGCGACGTCCGCACACGAGCCGACCTCGAGGGCTACCTCCGAACCGACCTCGAGGACCAGGAAGCCTACACGGCGTTGCCGTTCGCGACGGTCTCTCTCGAGAGCCATCAGGCCGGCGCAGCCAACGAGACCGTCGTCGGGAGCACGCGCTTCGGCAACATGGCGCCGGACCACCGGCGCGTCGAGATCGGGTGGACGTGGATCACGCCGGGGTGGCAGCGGACGGCCATCAACACGGCGGCCAAGCTGCTGATGGTGCGCCACGCCTTCGAGGAGCGCGGCTGCCAGCGCGTGGAGCTCAAGACCGACGCCCGCAGCCGGCGCTCCCGAAACGCGATGCTGCGGATCGGCGCGACCGAGGAGGGGACGCTACGCAAGCACGTGGTCACGGACAGCGGCCACGTCCGCGACACGGTTTACTTCAGCGTCCTCGACGACGAGTGGCCGGCCCGCGAGGCTGAGCGGCACGTCCTCGAGGACGACAACGTGCCGACCTCGAGGACGGACCTCTACGGGGCGATCCAGTACGCCGACATCGCCGTCTCGCTCTGGCCCGAGTTCCCGAGCAACCGCGGGCTCAGGAACAGGCTCCGCGGCTGGTACTCCATCGAGCTCCGGGCGTGGGGCACGAACGCGCCGTCGGCGCCCTCGATGGTCATCGTCCGGATCGGACCGTCCTCGGTCGAGATCACGACCTCGTAGGTCCCCGGCGTGACGTCCTGGATGGTCCACCAGTCCGCGTTCGCGCCGGCCCGGCCGAACCCCGCACGGCGGTCGCGCGAGCCCGTGACCATCAGGTCGTAGCCGACGACGCCCGGCCCGAACGTCGTCTGCGTGCCGCCGTACCCCCACGCCACCTCCTGTCCGTTGCGGCGGACGGAGACCTCCGTCGTCGTGGCGTGGTCGGCCTCCGTGGGTCCGATCCACGCGATAAAACTCAGGATGTACTCGGGCCGGTCCACCTCGTGTTGGAAAAAGGCGTGGGTGCGCCACGGACCCTCCAGGACCACCGTCGACGACGGGTCGAACGGGTCGCCGCTCTCGACCACGTCGGCCGTGAACGGGACCGTCCCCACGACGGCCCCGCCGACCTCGAGGTCGAGCGAGTAGCTCGTGCCGCCCTCGACGGCCCCGCTCCACTCCGGTGCCCCCGACGTCCCGAGCTCGATGAACACCTGCGACTCCGTGTCCTCGTCGTAGGTCGCCGTCTGCCGCCCGACGATCCGCCCGTCCGCACGGCGCACGACGAACTGACCGATCTCGTCGTAGCGCGAGACGTTCGAGGGCGGGAAGATGACGATGTCGTCCCCGCGCAGGTAGCTACCTGCAGCGCTTCGGGTGTTGAACAGGAAGGTGCCCTGGTTGGGGAAGAACCGGGTGCTCATCAATCGGGCGTAGTCGACGGTCGTCGTCGAGGACGCGGACGGTGCCGAGGAGGCCGCGCCGGACACGGCGCTGCGAGCGCGGTCGACGAGCCCGCCGAGTTGGGCGTCGGCCGAGGGCGTGCTGGTGACGACGAGGGCGGCTAGGAAGGCGAGGCGGAGGACGTGACGCATGAGCGGGTGGGAAGATGGACACTCCACATCCGCAGTTCGACTCCGAAGGGGATCACACGCCCGGTCTCGCCCTCGAGCCGGTCTCGCCCTCGAGGTCGAACTAAGGGACCGGAGCCCCCGAGGCCGGGAGGCGGCCCGCTAGGGCACGTCGTCGCCGCGCGCGATCATCGTGTAGCCGGACTGCACGCGCGGCGTCAACAGCAACTCCTGGACGTTGACGCGCTCCGGCGCGTGGGCACAGTAGACGACGGCGTCGGCGACGTCCTCCGCGGTCAGCGCGACCGTGTCCGAGTAGACCGCGTCGGCCCGGGCGGCGTCGCCCTCGAAGCGGACGCGCGAGAACTCGGTCTCGACCATGCCCGGCGAGACCGTCGAGACGCGGACCGGCGTGCCGTGCAAGTCCACCTTGAGCCCGTTCATGAGCGCGAGCAGTGCGTGCTTCGAGGCGCAGTACACCACGCCGCCCGGGTACACCGTGTGGCTCGCCGTCGACCCGATCCCGATGACGTGGCCGCGCCCCCTGTCGAGCATGCCCGGCACGATCGCCCGCAGCCCGTTCACGACGCCCTTGACGTTGGTGTCGAGCATCCGGTCGACGTGGTCGACGGTGTTCTCCCAGACCGGCACGAGACCGAGCGCGAGCCCCGCGTTGAGGACGGCCACGTCGAGGTCGCGCCACTCGGCGGGCAGCCATCCGAGGGCGTCGAGGTGCGCCTGGGCATCGGTGACGTCGAGCGGGAGCACGAACGTGTCGCCGTCGATCTCGGCCTCGAGGTCGCGCAGTCGGTGGGCGGAGCGGGCGGACAGGATGACGCGGTCGCCCTTGGCAGCGAACGCGCGAGCGGTCGCGGCGCCAATCCCGGCGGAGGCGCCGGTAACGAGAACAGTGAGAGGTGCAGACATGGAACAAGCGGGGTCGGGCGGCACCAACGGCGCGACGCGCGTAGCGGTCCCAACCTCGAGGCCGAGAGCCCCATCATTCAGCATCGGAGCACGGGCCGTGGTCTCCCTCGAGGACGGGCCTCGTACGGAGGGGTGTTCACTCTCCCCTTCCC
>NZ_JBARYR010000259.1:0-4477 GCF_049648075.1 Rubrivirga sp.
CTCGAGGACGAGAAGCGGTGCCAGGCGCAGGGTCCGCCGGAGCCGCCCGACCGTCATGCAGCCACGGGCTCCGACGCCCACGCGACCGCGTCCTCGAGCTCGGCACACGGCCAGACCTGCACGTCGAGGCTCGGAACGAGCGCTCCCTGCGCCTTCGCCAGCGTCCCGATCCACCCTTCGTCGGTGACCACGGCAAACCGGCGGATCTGGCCCAGTTTGGTCAGCAGCCCCGCGCTCTTGCCCGCGTTCGTCCGCAGCGCGTCCAGTGTCATGCCGCCAATCCCCGTGATCTCGGCCACCAGGTGCACGCGCCCCCTGGCCAGGGCCCCGTCGATCTCGCGGAACAGCGCCTCGATGTCGGGCTTGGTGACGGTGCCATCGACCTCGAAGGCGACGACGTGGGGCGGAAGGTCGGGGAGGAGTCGGAACATGAGATGAGAGGCGTCCTCGAGGACGCGACGAGAGAGTGGAGCCGGCCGTCCTCGAGGTCGCCGAACGAGCGGGCCGCCCTCGAGGACGCCTCAGCGGGCGGGGACGGGGGACGGGATCAGCTCGCCTTCGGCCGTCGAGCCGTCGCCGTCGAGGACGATGGGCGACGTGCTCTGCGACTCCGGCTCGGCCGCCCTCGAGGACGACACGCGCGTCGCGATGCTGTCGAACGTCGAGTACATGACCGGCACGATGACGAGCGTCAGGAACGTCGCGAACGTCAGGCCCGAGATGATCGCCGTGCCCATCGGCCCCCAGAACTGCGTGTTCTCCGAGCCGATCGAGAACGACGGGTTCAGGTCGACGATCAACCCGACGAAGTCGATGTTGATGCCGAACGTCAGCGGGATCAGGCCGATGACC
This sequence comes from Rubrivirga sp., assembly GCF_049648075.1. Classification (GTDB taxonomy): domain Bacteria; phylum Bacteroidota; class Rhodothermia; order Rhodothermales; family Rubricoccaceae; genus Rubrivirga. The sequence continues at coordinate 853 of NZ_JBARYR010000259.1, forward strand.
GTCGTGAACGCCGTCAACAAGACCGGCCGCAGGCGCGTCGAGCCGCCGTCGATGATGGCCTCCTGCTTGTCCTCGCCGCGCCCTCGAAGCTGCTCGATGTAGTCGACCAGCACGATCGCGTTGTTGACCACGATGCCGGCCAGCGAGATCAGCCCGATGAACGTCATCAGGCCGAACGGCGTCCGGGTCAGGATCAGACCCAGCATCACGCCGATCAGGCTCAGGCCGACCGCGATCATGATGATCAGCGGGTTCGTGATCGAGTTGAACTGGGCGATCAGGATGATCGAGATGAGCGCGAGCCCCATCAGCAAGGCCGTCGTCAAGAAGCTGAAGCTCTCCTGCTGCTCCTCGTCGGCGCCCGTGTAGGCGACGGTGTAGCCGACGGGCAGGGCTGCGATGTCGTCCTCGAGCTCGGCCTGGACCTGGCCCAAGACCGCGTTCGCGTTCGCGCCCGGCGCCGCGTCGCCCAAGACCGTCACGACCCGCTCCTGGTCGAGCCGCGTGATGCTTCCCAGCCCGGACGACGGGACGATCTGAGCGACCGAGACGAGTGGAATCTGTAGGCCCTCGTTGAAGACGGTCAGGCTCTCGAGCTCCCGGAGCGACTGGCGGTCGTCCTCCCGGAGCCGGACGGTCACGTCGTACTCGTCCTTGCCGTCGCGGTACTTGCTGGCCTCGACGCCGTTGACGGCGCTGCGGACGGCGAGCGCCACGGCCTGCGTGCTCAGCCCGAACGCGGCCGCTCGCTCGCGGTCGATCTCGACGCGGTACTCCGGCCGGCCGCTGTTGAGGTTGTCGCGGATGTCGACCAAGCCCTCGATGCGGCCGGCGTCGACGGCGTCCTCGAGGCCGGTCTTGAGATCGTTCGCGATGTCCTGGATCGTCTCGAACTCCGGTCCCGAGACCTCGATGTTGACCGCGGCGCCCGTCGGCGGGCCGCCCTGGTCCTGGGTGATCGTCAGGTCCACGCCCGGCAGGCCGGCCAGGCTCTCGCGGATGCCCTGGATCGTCTCCGACGACGGCTCGGCCCGGTCCTCGTAGTCGACCATGTTGAGCGTCACGCTCGACCGTTCGGCGCTCGCCGATCCGCCGCCGAACTGGGCGTCGCCGCCGACCCCGACCGAGGTCGCGATGTTGCGCGTGTTGCCCGCCGTGTTCGGGTCCTCCTCGAGAAGGTTCTCGACACGCGAGAAGACCTCCTCGGACACCTCGTTCGACCGCTCGATCGTCGTCCCGACCGGGGCCTCAGCCGTGATCAGGATCTGGTTCGGGTCCGTCGTCGGGAAGAACTCGACGCCCGTCGGGGCCACGGCGAACAGCGCGATTACGCCGACCAAGACGCCCAGCGTACCGGTCAGCAGCCGAGCCCGGTTGTCTGTCAGCACGACGTAGGGCGTGTCGAACGTCGTCCGCTTGCGGATCCGGCTCGCGAACACCACGCCCAGCGCTCCGGCCGTCACAATCAGGATCGGCAACAGGAGCATTTCCAAGACGAGCAGGATGCCGCCCTCTCCGCCCTCGCCGTACGTGATCCGACCGCCGAGCGACAGGAGCCCGATCAGTCCGAGCACGATGCCGCCAAAGATGAGCCCTGCCTTAACGCTCGCCCGGCCGCCCAGGAACGCCGACTCGAGCGTGTGAAACACGATGCCCAGGATGCCAACGAGCAAGGCGATCCCACCTGGGACCATCAGCAGAAGCCCGGCGGGTGCCGCCGCCGCGTTGAGCGCTGCGCCCGCGATCAGCAATAGGAACCCGGCCGAGAAGGACCCGAGCGCGAACGTGTTGCGGAGCATGGCGCGCGGGACCGAGTAGTCCCGCTCCAGCATCCAGCGCAAGAAGGCCCGGTAGCGCTCGGTCAGCCGGGGCACCGTCCTCGAGGCGAACCGGTGGTGGGCCGGCTCCAAGACGTACTTGTAGAGGTAGAACAGCGCTGGGACCGCGACGATCAGGAACACGGCCGTCTTCCAGTTCGCGATGCCGACGACGAGCGCGGCGAACGCGGCGAGCCCGAGCGAGATCGCCCGCGTCTTGGGGCTCCGCCGCCGGTTCTCGGCCTTGGCTGCTGCGATCTCCTTGTCCGTCTTGACGAAGTAGCCCGCCACGACCGGGTTGATGATCAACGCGACGAACAGGCTCGAGGTCAACGTCACGATCAGCGTCAGCGGCATGTAGCTCATGAACTTGCCGATCGTACCCGGCCACAGCAGCATCGGCGCGAACGCGGCGACGGTCGTCGCCGTCGAGGCCGCGACCGCCAGGCCCACCTCGGCCGTCCCCTTCTTGGCCGCCTCCCACCGCCCGTAGCCTTCCTCGCGGAAGCGGTAGATGTTCTCGATGATCACGACCGCGTTGTCGACCAACATGCCCAAGGCGATGATGAGCGAGAACAGGATGATGAAGTTCAAGGTCTGGCCCATGACCGAGAAGACCAGGAACGACAGGCACATCGACAGCGGGATCGCGAGCCCCACGAGTGCCGCGTTCCGGACGCCCAGGAAGAACAGCAGCACGACGATCACGAAGATGATGCCGGCGATGATGTTGTTCTCCAGGTCCTGGACCAGGATGTCGACCTGCTCCGACTGGTCGCCCGTCAACACGTACTGCGTGCCTTGGGGGAACGTGAACCCGGCGATGGTCTCCTCGACGCCGTCGACGACCGCGATGATGTTCTCGCCGGTCGCCTTCTTGACGTTGAGCCGGATGACCTGCAAGTTCTCGGCGTTCTCGACGGCCACGAACTCGTCGTCGACCTCCTCGTGGACGACCTCGAGGCGGGCGTAGCTCGAGCGGTCCTTGTAGCCGAACTCGACGTCGGCGATGTCGCGGACGTAGACCGGCGTGCCGCCGGGGCTGGCGACGACGAAGTCCTCGATCTCAGACGGGTCCTCGAACTCGCCATTAACGCGGACGAGGTAGTTCTCGGGCCCGACGTCGATGGAGCCGCCTGGGATGTTGGTGTTCTCCGTTCGGACAGCGTCGACCAAGTCGTTGATGGACAAGTTGTAGCCCTGGAGCGCGGCCAGGTCCACGTTGACCTGGACCTCGCGCTCGAGCCCGCCCAACAAGTCGACCTCGGAGACGCCCGGCACGCCCTCGATGTCGTCCTGCAGGTCCTCGGCCGTCTCGCGCAGGGCCGTCAGCGAGCCGTCCGTCAGCAGGTTGACCGTGACGACGGGGAAGTCGGCGAAGTCGATCTCCGAGACGATGGGCTCCTCGACGTCCGAGGGGAACTCGGTCTTGGCGATGTCGACGGCCTCGCGGACGTCTTGGTTGGCTTGGTCGATGTCCTTGTCGGGGAAGAACTCCGCGATGACCGTCGAGACGCCTTCGGTGCTCGTGCTCGTCAGGTCATCGAGGCCGTCGACCGAGGAGAGCTCGCGCTCGACCTCCTGGGTGATGATCGACTCGACGTCGTCCGGCGACGCGCCCGGGTAGATCGTGGTCACGACGATGGTCGCGAACTCGATCTGGGGCTGGCTCTCCTTGGGGAGCGCGACGTACGAGATCAGGCCGCCGATGGTCAGCGCGATCGTGAGCACGACGATGGCCGTGCGGTTGTTGATCGCGAGGTTGGTGATTTGCATGTGTCCGGGTGCGGGGGGACGCGACCTCGAGG
>NZ_JBARYR010000260.1:0-1847 GCF_049648075.1 Rubrivirga sp.
CCGTCTACCCGTCAAGACAACCCCCCTGCTGGACTTTTGATGATGATTGGCTAATGTTCAAGTATGAGAGTTCTTGGCATTGAAACCAGCTGTGATGAAACCGCCGTGGCGATTGTTACGGATGAACGGGTGATTGAGGCAAACATTATCCTGTCCCAGCTGGATGAACACTCGCCTTATGGCGGGGTGGTGCCGGAGATTGCCGCCCGCGCACACCTTGACCATATTGACGGGCTGGTTGAGCGCGCGCTTGAGGAAACCCGCCAGCACTGGAATGATATCAATGCCATTGCAGCGACCTGCGGCCCGGGGCTCATCGGTGGTGTAATGGTCGGCATGATGACGGCCAAGGCGCTGGCACTGGCGCTCAACAAGCCCTTCCTGCCCGTCAACCATCTGGAAGGCCATGCCCTCACCGCCCGCCTGACAGACGATGTGCAATTCCCTTACCTATTATTGCTTGCATCAGGCGGACATACCCAGATTATTCTAGTTGAAGGGGTTGGGCGCTATACCGAGCTGGGCAGCACAATTGATGATGCTGCCGGTGAAGCGTTTGACAAATCTGCCAAATTGCTCGGCCTTGGCTATCCCGGTGGCCCTTTGATCGACACGCTGGCACAAACGGGTGACCGTGATCTTGCACAGCATTACGACCTGCCGCGCCCCCTTAAAGGCAGGGAGGGGTGCGACTTTTCCTTTGCCGGGCTGAAAACGGCGGTGTCGAAATGGGCAAAGGATTGCACAACAGACGAGAATAAAGCTGCCTTGGCGTTGGCGCTACACTATGCTATCAGCGATGTCGTCAAGGACAGGCTGGATAACGCTCTAAAAATGGTTGATGTGCCTGTTAAAACCCTGGTTGTGGCGGGGGGAGTAGCCGCCAACAGCTTCCTGCGTGATAGTTTAAGTGATTTTGTCCACCTCAACGGCTTACAATTTATTGCCCCGCCCCTATCTTTATGTACGGACAATGCGGCCATGATTGCCTGGGCCGGGCTGGAAGGGTATCGCTCAGGACGGCGCGGCACGCTGGATTTCAAGGCACGCCCGCGCTGGCCGTTATCAGAAATTGAAGGTACCTGAAACATGCATCATTTTAACCATATTGGCGTAATTGGCGCCGGCGCCTGGGGAACGGCACTGGCCGAAACCGCGGCACGCGCCGGGCGGGACGTAACCCTGTGGGCCTATGAAAAAGATGTCGTTGCCACCATCAACGATTTTCAGGAAAATACCAGTTTTCTGCCGGGTATAAAGCTGCATTCTTCCATATCCGCTACGAATGACATGGCCAAAGCATTTGAAACTGATGCTGTTCTGCTTGTACCGCCCGCGCAAAAGATGGAGGCGGTACTCAAACCCTTAGCTGATCAATGCAAAAATAAAGACGTCCCCCCCCTCATTATTTGCTCCAAAGGGATTGAGATTTCTACCGGGCGGCTGATGTCACAGGTGGTATCCGCCCTGTTTCCTAATGCTGTTATTGGCGCGTTGAGCGGCCCAAGCTTTGCCGGGGAAATGGCCGAGGGCCACCCTACCGCTGTCACGCTGGCGATTAATGAAAACCATGCGGATATGGGGTATGAGCTGTGCGAAGCATTGGCCACGCCACAATTCCGGCCCTATCTGGCGCATGATGTGATTGGTACCCAAATCGGCGGGGCGATCAAAAACGTGCTGGCCATTGCTTGTGGTATAGCGGCAGGGCGTGGCTTAGGTGATAACACCCGCGCCGCCATTATCACCCGCGGCCTTGCTGAAATGACCCGTTTTGGCCAGGCTATGGGCGCCGACCCAGTGACTTTTCACGGGCTTTCCGGCCTGGGCGATTTAACGCTAACCTG
>NZ_JBARYR010000261.1:0-3488 GCF_049648075.1 Rubrivirga sp.
GGGGGACGACGGAATCTAGAGGCGTCGGCGGCCTCGAGGACGGCCCTCGCACACCCGTCTGCACACACCGCTCCGCAGGCGCGCGAACCGACCTCGAGGACGAGACGTTGACGACGCTTCTATGCGACTCCTCGCCCTCCTCCTCGCGCTTAGTGCCTGCGCCGAGCCCTCCCAGACACCCGCCGCTGCGCCCGTCACCGCGAGCCACACCATCCCGTACGCCCTCGACACGCCCGACGCCGTCGTCGACCTGCCGTCTGAGTTGCGCGAGATCTCGGGCCTGACCGTCGTCCCGAGCGGACGGCTGGGCGCGGTCCAGGACGAGGACGGAATCCTGTACGAGATCGACCCGGCGACGGGCGCCATCGTGGACCGGCTCACCTTCGAGGGCTCCGGCGACTACGAGGGCGTCGCGCTCGCCCTCGAGGCCGTCTGGGTGCTGCGCAGCGACGGCGACCTCTACCGCGTCGGCCGCGACTCGACGGGCGCCCCGAGCACGCGCAAGGTCGAGACGTCGCTCCGGGGCCGGAACGACACTGAGGGCCTGGCCTACGACGCCGCGAGCGGGACGCTGCTCGTCGCCTGCAAGGAGAACCCCGGTCCCGACCTCGACGGCCTGCGCGCCATCTACGCGTTCGACCTCGAGGCCGAGGCCATGTCCGACCAGCCCGTCTTCGTCCTCGACCGGCGCGTGGTGGACCGGGGCCGCGCCTTCAAGCCGTCGGCGATCGCGGTCCACCCCAATGGCGAGGTCTACGTCGTCTCGTCGGTCCGCCGGTCCATCGCCGTCCTGTCCCGCGAGGGCGAGCTGCTGACCGTCGCGGACCTCCCGAGCATCGCCCCCCAGCCCGAAGGCATCGCATTTGCAGCGGACGGGACGCTCTACATCGCCAGCGAGGGTCCGAGCGGCCCCGGGCGGCTCCTCCGCTACGCTCCCACCCGTTAAATGCGTCGGTCCCTCTTCGTTCTGGTCGCGTTCGTCGCCGGCTGCACCACCACCCAGCCGTACCTCGCACCGGACCGACGCGCCGACCCGGTCCCCGACTTGCCCGACGGCCCCGAGCACGTCGTGTACCTGGCGGGCAACACCGGCGACCTCGAGGACGGACAGCCGGTCGTCCTCGAGGCCCTGGCCCGAGACGCCCGAGCGTTCGGCGAGAACGCGACCGTCGTGGTCCTGGGCGACGTGACCGCCGACGGGCTCCCCCCCGATGACGACCCGGACCGCGCCCGCGCTCAGGCGCCGGTCGACGCGCTCATCGCCTCGCTCCGCGGCCTCGAGGCCGAGATCGTCGTCGTCCCCGGCGACCGCGACTGGGCCTACGGCGAGGACGGCGTCAAGCGGTTGGAGGACGTCTTGGAGGACGCCTTCGACGCCGACGTGCTGACGCCGGGTGACCAGGCCGGCGGGCCGCGCGAGGACGAGCTGGCCGAGGGCTTGCGCCTGATCGCGCTCGACACCGCTTGGTGGCTGCTGGACCCCAACGAGCGCCCCGAGGGCGAGGCCGAGGACCAGGACATCCGCTCGGCCGGTGACGTGGCCCGCATCTTCGAGCAGATCGTCGAGGACCGCGACGACGACCGGCTCGTGGTCGTGGCCCACCACCCGCTCATCTCACGCGGGCCGAGGGGCGGCAACCGCGGCAACCCGCTCGCGACCATCGCCTCGAGGACGGTCGGCACATCTTTGCAAGACTTGTCCGCGCCGCGCTACCGGTCGCTCCGGCAGACCCTGGGTCGGATCGCGGCCCAGCATGACCGCCTGGTCTGGGCGGCGTCCCACGACGCCATCCTGCAGACCGAGACCGACGTCATCAACACGCTCCGTCAACAGACGCACATGGTCTCCGGGACGGCCGGCGGCGACGGAGCCGCTTTCGCGGCCGGCGACGCGCTTTACCTGTCGTCCCGCCCCGGGTACCAGCGGCTCGTCTACTACCCCAACGGGCGCCTGTGGACCGAGACCGTCGAGGTCGACGCCTCCGGCCAGGCGACGGTCGTGTTCCGCGGCGAGGTCGCCGGGATCAACCTCGACATCGTCCCCGACCGGCTCCCCGACGACCTCGACCCGTCCGACCTGCCGGCCAACCTGGGCGAAACCGTCACGGTCGCCGCCGACGCTGATTTCGTGACGGAGCCGTTCCAGAACGACGCCTTCACGCGCGCCTTCTTCGGAACCGGCTACCGCGACGTCTGGAAAACGCCAGTCACGTTCCCCGTCATCGACCTCGGAACCGAGGCCGGTGGACTGACACCGGTCAAGAAGGGCGGCGGGTTGCAGACGACCGGCCTGCGGCTCGTCAACCCCGACGGCCAGGAATACGGCCTGCGCCTGCTCGAAAAGAGCGGGCTCGCCCAGGTCCCGTTCGAGCTGCGCGACGGGTTGGTCGGCGACGTCGTCCTCGACCTGCGGTCCTCGATGGTCCCCTACGGCGCGCTCGTCGCCTCGCCCCTGGCCCGCGCCGCCGGCATCGCCCAGCCCGACCCTCGGATCGTCTGGATCCCGGACGACCCGCGCTTGGGCCGCTACCGCAAGACGTTCGCCAACCGCTTGGCCTTGTTCGAGGTCCGCCCCGACGACGACATGAGCGCCGTCCCCGGCTTCGAGGGCATGACCGACGTCGTCTCGTCCGGCAACATCCGCGAGGAACTGCGCGAAGACCAGGACCACCGCGTCGACCAGCGGACGTTCCTGCGCGCCCGCCTGCTCGACATGCTGATGGCGGACTGGGATCGCCACCTCGACCAGTGGCGCTGGGCCGCCTTCGAGCCCGGCGACCTCGACCCCGCCCTCGAGGGCGACGAGGCGACGCGCGGCAAGGTCTACGTGCCCATCGCCCGTGACCGCGACTTCGCGTTCTACGGCTTGGATGGCCCGTTCCAGGCCTTGCTGGCCGCGTTCGACAACCGTCTCCAGCCCATCGCGGAGGACTACGGGAGCATCGAGGGACTCACGACGAACGGGTTTTTCCAGGACCGCCGGTTCCTCAACGAGCTCGACCTCGAGGACTGGCGGGCCATCGCCCGCGACTTGCAAGGCCGTCTCACCGATGACGCCATCGAGGACGCCGTCCGCGCGCTCCCGGACCCGATCTACGACCAAGTCCGCGAAAACTGGCTCCGCGTCGCCAAGAGCCGCCGCGACCGGCTGGTCGACGCCGCCGAGGCGTACTACGGCTTCCACGCGCCCATCGTCGACGTGGTCGGCAGCGACGAGCGCGAGCGGTTCCAAGCCCGGCGCCTCGAGGGGGGCGACCTCGAGGTCGAGGTCCGATCGTTCAAGGGCGGCGAGCCCGGAGCGGTCTTGTACCAGCGCACGTTCCACCCGGACGAGACCGACGAGGTCCGGCTCTACGGCTTCGGCGGCCGCGACGAGTTCCACGTCGTCGGCGACGGGCCGCGCGACATCGCCGTGCGCGTCATCGGCGGGGCCGGCTCCGACGTCCTCGATGCGAGCGGCGGCGACGTCGCCGTCTACGACACGCCGG
>NZ_JBARYR010000262.1:0-2865 GCF_049648075.1 Rubrivirga sp.
ATATCGCCGCCGTCGAGGTCTACCGTGGACCGGCGGAGGTGCCGAGCCAGTTCAACTACACTCGGTCTCGGCTGACGTGCGGGGCGATCGTGATCTGGACCCGGATTGTGGCCAACAACGAGTAGCCGTCCGTCCTCGAGGACGGCTAGTGATCGACGGAGCCCGCGGCGACGCTCTCGAGCTCGTTCCAGAAGGTTGGGAACGAGACGGCAGCGGCGCTGGCGCCGTGGATCTGGGTGGGGCCATCGGCCATGAGACCGGCGACGGCGGCGGCCATCGCGATCCGGTGGTCGTGCCGCGAGTCGACCTCGACGCCCTTGAGCGGTCGTCCGCCCTCGATGACGAGTCCGTCGGGGCGCTCCTCGACATCGGCGCCCATGTCGCGCAAGAACGCGGCAGTGGCCTCGATGCGGTCGGTCTCCTTGACGCGCAACTCTTGGGCGTCCCGGATGATGGTCCGGCCCTTGGCGAATGCGGCGGCGACGGCCAAGACGGGAATCTCGTCGATCAGGTTGGGTACGATGGCCCCGCCGATCTCGACGCCGTGCAGTCCGTTCTCTGGCGCCTCGACGCGTAGGTCGGCGAGCGGCTCGCCGGAGCGCTCGCGCTCATCGAGGACGCGGAGGTTCGCGCCCATCGCGCGCAACACATCGAGGACGCCACTGCGGGTCGGATTGAGGCCGACCGAGCGCAGGTCGATGATCGCGGACTCCGCGATGCTGCCGGCGACCAGGAAGAACGCCGCCGCCGAGACGTCGCGCGGGATCACGAACTGCCGCGCCGGGATCTTGTGGCCACGCTCGACCGAAATGTTCCGCTCGCCGCCGACCTCGAGGACGTCGAACTGCAACATCCGCTCGGTGTGATCACGGGTCGGAATCGGTTCGACGACGGTCGTGGTGCCGTTGGCGGAGAGCCCCGCGAGCAACACCGCGCTCTTGACCTGGGCCGACGCCATCGGCAGGCGGTAGGTCACGCCCTCGAGGTCGGCGCCGCGGACGGTGAGCGGCGCGTGGCCGTCGGTCATCTCGACGCGGGCGCCCATCTCGCGGAGCGGGTTCGCGATCCGCGCCATCGGCCTCGACGAGAGAGACGCGTCGCCGACGAGAGTCGAGTCGAACGGCCGGCCCGCCAGGAGTCCTGCGAGTAGTCGCATCGTCGTGCCTGAGTTGCCGCAGTCCAGCGGTGCCGTGGGAGCGGTCAGTCCATCGAGGCCGCGGCCGCTGACGAACAGGCTCGGCGTCCCGTCTTCCTCGAGGACGTCCTGGCGTTCCTCGATCTCGACGCCCAAGCCTCGGAGGCACGCCAACGTGCTGTGCGGGTCGGCGGCGTCGGAGAACCCGACGATCTCGCTCTCGCCCTGTCCGATGGCCGCGAAGATGGCGGCGCGGTGCGAGATCGACTTGTCGGCCGGAAGCTGGGGCGAACCGGCAAGCGCGGCGACAGGGTGGACGGTGACGACGTCGTGGGCCATGCGGATGGAGATCGGTCCGACCTCGAGGTTGGATGAGAGAGAGTCGTCCTCGAGGACGGTCGCGTCTGGGTCAGGCCTCGATGAGTGGAGTTACCTCCTTGAGCAGGTCGCACTTTTCGGCGTGGTTCAGGAACGCGTGGCGGAAGCCGTTGAGCACGACCTCCCGCAGCGGCTCGGCACCGATCCCGCACCGCGTGTGCGCAAGCCACAACTCCTCGGTCGTGGTCGTGTGGCTGAAGAGGGTGTTGTCGGTGTTGATCGTGACCGGCACGCCGGCGCGGACGTACTCGGCGACGGGGTGGGCCTCGTAGCTCGCGACGGCCCGCGTCTGGACGTTCGAGGTCGGGCAGACCTCGAGGGCGATCTGGCGGTCTACGAAGTAGCGAAGCAACTCCGGGTCCTGACCCAGCGTCACGCCATGGCCGATCCGGTGTGCGCCGCACTTGAAAAGGGCTTGCCGAATCGAGGCCGGGCCAAAGCTCTCGCCGGCATGGACGGTGATGTTCAACAGCTCTTTGCGAGCGAGGTAGAACGCCGCCCCGTGCATCTCGGCCGGGTTGCCGCTCTCGCCGCCGGCCAGGTCGAACCCGACGACGCCGCGTCCTCGGTAGCTCGCTGCGAGTTCGGCTTGGGCCAGTGATGCACTCTCGCGGCGGTCCCGAAGCCCGCACACGATGACGCCGGACCGGATGCCGTGGTCGCGCCGCGCGTCCTCGAGGCCGGCGAGCACCGCGTCGTTGACTTGCCACATCGTCAACCCCTCGTCCGTGTGCAGGATCGGTCCGTAGCGGACCTCGAGGTAGCGGACGCCGTCGTTCGCCATGTCTTCGGCGAGCTCGTAGGCGATCCGGTGCAGCGCGTCGCGCGTCTGCATGACGGGGATCGAGTAGCCAAACCACTGGAGGTACTCCTCGAGCGTCGGCGAGCCGTCGATCTTCTTGAGCTCTTGGGCCATGCCCTCGACGGTGTCGGTGGGGAACCGGTCGAGCTTGTCCTGCTCACGGGCCAACTCGAGCATCGTCTCCAGGCGGAGGGAGCCGTCGAGGTGGCAGTGGAGCTCGGCCTTGGGCCAAGCGGCGATGGTGGCGCGATCGAGGGGCATTGGGAGAAGGGGGACGTCCCCGAAGCTACCGTCGCGAGGGGCCGTCCTCGAGGTCGAAGCGGCTGCGGTCTCCGCGAAGACGAACGGGGCCGGGCACCTCTGCGGGGGCGGCACGTAGCTTGGAGGACCACTTTTCTCTCCACGTCATGGGAAGCCTCGGACCCTTCGAGATCCTCGCCATCCTCGTCGTCGTGCTGCTCTTGTTCGGAGCCAAGCGGATCCCTGAGATCGCTCGTGGCTTGGGCAAGGGCATCCGCGAGTTCAAGGACGCGACCAACGACATCAAGCA
>NZ_JBARYR010000263.1:0-2805 GCF_049648075.1 Rubrivirga sp.
ACGACGGGCAGCTGGCGGCGGTGCCGGTCGAGGTCTTGCGCCAGGGCCTCGGCCGAGGCGTAGCGCCGCCCGGGCTCCTTGCGGAGCGCCTTGAGCACGATCACGTCGAGGTCTCCCCGGAGCTGGCGGCGCAGCCGGTCCGGGCTGGTGTCACGCTGCCGCGCCGTCTCGGCCGCATCGTCCTTGTCACCGACGACGCGCGTGCTGGGGCGTGGCGGGTCTAGCTCGGCAACCGTCCGAGCGACCTCGGTCGGCGTCCGGTGCTCGATGCGGTAGGGCCGTTGGCCCGTCAGCAGCTCGTAGAGCACAACGCCGAGACCGTAGACGTCCGAGGCCGTCGTCAGGCTATCGCCGCGGACCTGCTCGGGGCTCGCGTACTCGGGCGTGAGCGGGCGGAGCGCCGTCTGGGTGATCGGCGCCGACGCCGACCCGAGCCCGGGGTTGAGCAGCTTGGCGATCCCGAAGTCGAGGAGCTTGACGCCCGGGGCGCCCCCGGGCCCTCCGTCGGCCGTCACCAGGATGTTCGACGGCTTGAGGTCGCGGTGGAGGACGAGATTCTGGTGCGCCGTGTGTACGGCCTGGCAGACCTGCTCGAAGAGCGCGAGCCGGTCGTCTAGCCTCAAGCGGTGCGCGTCGCAGTACTCCGTGATCGGCTGACCCTCGACGTACTCCATCGCGAAGTACGGCACGCCGCTTGCGGCACCGGGCATGGGCTCCGTCACGCCGCCGTCGAGGAGCCGCGCGATGCCCGGATGGTCCAGCCCGGCCAGGATCTGGCGCTCCTGCTCGAACCGGGCGAGCGCGTCGGGCGACGCCAGACCCCGGACGAGCTTGAGCGCGACGTAGCGCACGAACGGCACTTCGCGGACGGCGAGGTAGACGGCCCCCATCCCGCCCTCGCCCAAGAGCCGCAGCACGCGGTACGGCCCGACGGTCTCGCCGACGAGTGGGTCGGTGGGGGAGGGGGGCGCAGCGGGCAGACCATCGATCAGCCCCGTCGCCGGGCGGTCGAGGAAGCCGTCGTCATCGGCCTCGGCGTCGAGAGCGAGTAGGGCCTCGACCTCGTTGCGGAGCGCGTCGTCGTCGGGGCAGGCGGCGTCGAGGAACGCGGCGCGTTCTGCGGCCGGGTGGAGCCGGGCGGCCCGGAACAGCCGCTCTAGGCGGTCGGGGGCGTCGGTCGTCACGGCTCTGGGTCGGTGAGCGCCCGCTTGAGCCAGGCCCGGGCCAGGCGCCAGTCGTTCGAGACCGTCGCGTGCGAGACGCCGAGCGCCTCCGCCGTCTCGTCGAGCGTGAGCCCGGCGAAGTAGCGGCACTCGACGACCCGGACCCACCGGGGGCGCTCCTGAGCCAGCCGCGCCAGCGCGTCGTCGACGGCCAGGACTTCGTCGAGCGGAACGGCGTCGCGGTCGCCGAGCTCGCCCGCGTCGGTGAGCGAGACGTGCTCGCCGCGGCGCTTGTCGGCCGTCTTCTTGCGAGCGTGGTCCACGAGCACACGGCGCATGGTCTGGGCCGCGGCGCCGAAGAAATGAGCCCGCCCCTCAAAGCCCGCGTCTTGGTAGCGGACGAGCCGGAGGTAGGCCTCGTGGACGAGCCCGGTGGGGGATAGGGTGTGGCCCGCCCGCTGGTCGAACAGCTTGCCCCGAGCCATCTCGCGCAGTTCGGGGTAGACGCCCGCGAGCAGCCGGTCGAAGGCGCCGTCGCGGCCGGCCTCGACCTCCTGGAGTAGAACGGTGACGCTGGGATCAGGCACAGCAGGCGGGGTCTCGGGCAGGACGAGCCGTCGTGGTCATGTCGCGACCGGATCATCTAGGGTGGCTCCTAGATGGTTGGTCTCGCTCAGGTTGGAGCACGTGCCTAAAGGTAGGTCGAACACGTGAAGACTCGTCCCGCGACTCAGCTGGTTTTGGGAGTCCGGGTCGCGCCCGCGTCACGATGGGGGACTGCACCCCTTGCCATGCGCGCCCTCGTTTACCGCCTCGTGCCTCCGACCGACGACGTTGGAGCGTTCCACCAGGGCACCCTCCTGGTCGTCGCCTGCTTCGTCACGGGCCTGTTCTCGGCGTTCTACGCCGTCCTCGACGCGGCGTTTGGGCTGTGGATCGGGACCGCTGTGATGACCGGAGCGGCAGGACTCTTTCTCGGCCTAGCGCCGGTGTTCCGGCGGACGGGGTCCATCCCGATCGTCGTCCACTCGTTCCTGGCCGTCGGCACGCTCGCCGTTCTCGCCAACGCCCACCTCGCAGGAGGGGCCGAGGTGCTCCCGTGGCTCGCCGTCGTCCCGCTTGCGGCCGTCCTCCTCACTGACGGCCACCGAGGGCTGGTGTGGGGCGTCGTGGCCGTCGCGCTGGCGGCGGGCTTCGCCGTCCTGGAAGGCGTGGGCTATGCCTACCCGGTCGTGCGGACGCCCCAGGACAGCCCGGTCTGGACCGCCCTAGTTCGCGCCGGACTTCCCTTGCTGGTGTTTCTGCTGGCGCGTGTGTTCTGCCACGAGCGTGCTCGGGCGCTCGCGACGATCAGCGCTCAAAAGGCCGAGATCCAGGACGCGCTTGACCGGCTGGAAGAGACCAAGGCGCGGCTCGTCCAGCGCGAGACGCTGGCCGCGCTCGGCCAAGTCACGGCTGGGATCGCCCACGAGGTCAAGAACCCGCTCACTTTCATCACGGGCTTCTCCGAGCTCAACCGAGAGCTCGCCGCCGAGCTCCGCGGCGAGGCGGAGGCGGGCCGCCTCGACGGTGTCGTCGCGGTGGCGGCCGAGATCGAGGCCAACGCTGAGCGCGTCCGCCAGCACGGCGAGCGGGCCGACGC
>NZ_JBARYR010000264.1:0-3671 GCF_049648075.1 Rubrivirga sp.
CACCTCGCCGTGATCGAACGCCCGCACGGCGCCGAAGACACCGACGCCGGCTGCCTGTTGGACGACGTCGTCCACGGACTCGTACCGCGTCGCGACCGTCTCGAGCTTGAACCGGACCGGCTGGCCGCCCGGCCGTTCGCCGTGGTAGAGGTGCGCCCCGGCGCTCCCGTAGCCTCGGCCTTCGTCGCCGAGCGCTGTTCGCGCGCTCCCACGAGCATTGACGCTCGCGAACCCGCCGAACGCGAGGCCCGTCGGGGCGCCGCGGTGGACGGCCGCGCTGAGCGCCAGCGCCGTTTCATCCGTCCCCCGCGTGACCGACGGCGCCGACCCGCTCTCGCGGAAGTTGTCCGTCTCGCGCGAGAAGCCCCCGGTCCCGTTGTGGAGCGTCAGTTGGAGCTCAGTCAAGCCAACCTCCGCCGTCAGGTCCACCGAGATGTCACGGCCCGATGACCCCAGCGTCCCCGCCGCCCAGCGCTCGTCGACCGGGGACCGGTCCACGGCGTCGATCCGAGTGTTCGAGGTCGGGACGAAGCCGCGCGGTTGGGCTGGAGGAAGGCGCCCGGCCCGGAGCTGCACGGTCTCGCTGATGTTGTAGAACGCGAACAGATCGACGCCCCTCAGGTCGCCCGGCGTCGTATCGATGTCGTACTCCATTCCGACCTTGTCCAACACCGTCAGACGAAACTGGAGCCGGGCGCGGCGCAGGCCGAGACCGAGCCGTTCGGTGTCGTCGGCGCCCTCGATGCCGAACCCGACGCGGGGCTGGATGCCACCCGTGAGGCTGAGCGTCGCGTCGTCGGTCAGTTCGAGGACGGTCTGGGCGCCGGACGGCGTCGCGAGAGCAAGGACGAGAAGGAGGGCGGAGAGTCGGAGGCAGGACACGTGCAAGCGGGATTGGAAGGCTGCGAAACTAGAAGGCGAGCTGGCCCTGGAGCACAACGAGATGCGCGTCCTCGAGGACGTCGCTCGTGCGGTAGTGGTACGCCAGGGTCAGACGTGCGCGCTCGTACGGCGCCCCGCGCGCTGCGCTCGGGCTGTAGCTGAGGCCCGCGGTCACGAAGTCGTCACCCTCGAGGTCGGCGTCGTCCCAGTAGCGCTCGACCCGGCCGAACACCTCGCCGGACCCCAGGACGCGAGCCGCGCCGAACGCCGAGACACCGGCCTGGTCCTGCCCGCCCCGGCCGTCGTCGGCGTAGCTCAGGACGAGCGCGTCCAGCTTGACGCGGAGCGGCTGGCTGCCGGGCGAGGCGCCCCAGTAGACGTGAGCGCCAGCGCTCGTGTAGTCGCGGCCGCCATCGCCGCGATCGGTCCGGTCCGGGTTGGCCCCGTTGAAGCCGCCGTAGACGCCGACCTCGAGGCCGTCGCCGGGCTCGTAGACCAGCACCGACGAGATGGCCAGGCCGGGCGTCTCGATCCCGTTGACCACGTCCGGCGCCGAGATCCCCTCGCGGAAGTTGTTGGTCCCGCGCTGGAACGTCCCGAACCCGTTGTGGACCGCGACCGAGGCCGTCGTGCGGCCGCTCCGGTAGGTAACGTCGGCGCCCAGGTCGCGGCCGTCGCCGCCCAACGTCCCCGACAACCAGCGCTCGTCGATGGCCGCCCGGTCGACGGCGTCGATCAGGAAGTAGGGCGTCAGGATCCCGCCGGCCGGCTGGGCGACCGGGAAGTAGCCGACGCGGGCCTGGACGTCGTTGGTCAGATTCGCAAACGCGAACAGGTCGACGCTCTCGATGGAGCCCGAGCCGCCCTCGACGTCGTACTCGACGCCACCGAGGTCGCGGTACAGCACGCGGGCCTGGATGCGGGCGCGGCGGAGGCCAAACCCGTAGCGGGTCTCGTCGGTCGCGTTCTCCTCGATGCCGACGCTCGCACGCGGCTGGACGCCCCCGGCGATGTCGAGGCGGAGGTCATCGGACAGGACGATCTGCGCCCTCGAGGGCGTCGCGACGAGGGCGACGAGGACGGCGGCGAGAAGAGAGAGACGGAGCATAGGTCGTCCATGCAAAGCGGCCCGAGTCGCCGTCAAGCGCTCCGAGCCACAGGCCGTTCGGATTCAAAGGGGTGGCGGAGCGTCAAAAAGGCTCCTCACTAGTTTGGGCCACACGGGCGCGAACCGTTGCAAAACGTGTTTTTGAGACTGCGGTGCCACACCAGCGTGGACCGCATCAGCGTGAGAGTGGGAGCGACGGGGACACCATTCGAGTGCCTTGTACGGAACGACCACACGATGGGCAGGCCACACGTTCGGAAGCCTCGAGCAGGGGACCGCGTGTCACCCATAGAGTTCCGTGACGCCAAGCAGCGAGAGGAGTCCCACTGTCACCCATGCTCGACACGAGCAAGCCCGGCACGCAGGTGCGTGCCGGGCTTGCGGTCTGGACATCAACGACGAGATCAGTTGTTGATGTTCGCGGCCGTGATCATCGTGTCGTCCATGAACATGACCTCGCCGGTGGCGACGTCGTGCATGGCACCGATGACGATCAGGTCACCGCTCTCGACGAGCCCGTGCATGATCGGGCTGCGCTCGACCATGTTGCGGACCGTCATCTCCACGTTCTCGTGGGCGACGGCCTGGACGTAGTCCGCGTTCGAGGACGCACGCTCGCCCGGGACCATGTCGCCGACGGCGTAGATCGCCGGGGCGATGTTCGCCAAGGTCGCCGTCAGGTTGCCCAGCTCGACGCCGTCGCACGCGCCCTTGACGGCGCCGCACTCGGTGTGGCCGAGCACGACGATGACCTTCGAGCCAGCCGCGGCCGTGGCGAACTCGAGCGAGCCCAGGATGTCCGTGTTGACGAAGTTGCCGGCCACGCGGGCCGAGAAGATGTCGCCGACGCCCTTGTCGAAGACGATCTCGTGCGGGACACGGCTGTCGATGCAGCCCAGGATGGCCGCCATCGGGAATTGACCACCTGCGGTCTGGGCGACCTGGCCCATGAAGTCGCGCTCGACGGCCTCGCCAGCGACGAACCGTTCATTGCCGTCCTTGAGACGCATGAGCACCTGCTCGGGCGTGAGCGCCGCCTGGGTCTCAGCGGTCAGAGCGATCACGGGGTCGTAGTCGTACGACGTCGAGGTGACCTGGGCGTTGGAGGTGGCGCAGCCGGCGAGGACGAAGGCCGCGGCCAGGGTGAAGAGTCGGAAAGTCATGGGTGTGTGTGTTTGTGCCGCGACAGAAACGCGACGAGAGGGGGTCTGTCCTGTACTTGGACAGGGAAGCCGAGATCCCAACGACCTCGACGGTGTGCAATCGTTACCAGTGCTCGAGGCTACCGTGGTGGTGGCCCGGGCGGGACCGGCAGGTCCACGTAAAGGGCGCCGAGCGCCTGGGGGGCCGTCATCCCAGGCTCGTCTTGGACGACGGCCTCGAGGACGACACGCGTCGCCTCCTCCTCCGACTCAGACGGGGTCTCGACCTCGAGGGCGATCTCGAGAGGCGGAGCGTCCGAGACGACCTCGGCCCACGCGCTGGCCGTCGCACCCGTGAAGGCGAACGAGCACAGGACGAGCAGTGAGATCCAGCGAGGCATGGCGCTGGAAGCCCTTTCGGACATGTTCGTTCCAACGCCGATCCGCCTTCCACCACACTTCAACAACCCTTACGGGTCCTCCCCTATCGGCACCGCCGCCCTCGAGGGCGCGGCGGGTCCACGGAGTCGGGTCCAGGC
>NZ_JBARYR010000265.1:0-1667 GCF_049648075.1 Rubrivirga sp.
GTCCTCGTGGGCGGCCAACGATCCGCGCGAGCTCGGTCGGTCCTTGAAAGGGATGGGAACTGGCGCCCAGCCGTCGCACTGGGACGCGCTCGGGGGAATCTCTGCGCCCGCCCTCGCCGTAGCAGGCGCCCTCGACGCCAAGTACGTCCGTCTCGCTCACGAGATGGCCGAGCACGGCCTCGATAGCCTGCCCCAGACTCGATCTAGGGTCGCCGTCGTCCCGGGCGCCGGCCACTCCGTCCACACCGAGGCGCCCGACGCTCTCGCCCTCTTCCTCACCTCTTTTCTTTCCGATGGCTGACAAGGCGCACCACACCACCGACCGCCCGACCGTCTCCGGTCCCTTCGAGTGGGAGTCCGTGGGCTCCTTCGAGGACGTCATCTACGAGAAGGGCGTCGCCGGGACGGACACCGCGGGCATCGCGCGTGTGACGATCAACCGCCCCGACGTCCGCAACGCGTTTCGGCCGACGACGGTCACGGAGCTCATCGCGACCATCGACGACGCCCGCGACGACCCGTCCATCGGTGTCTACGTCATCACGGGCGCCGGCGACAAGGCGTTCTGCTCCGGCGGCGACCAGCGGATCCGGGGCGACCATGGCTACCGCGAGATCGCGGACGGGAAGGAGACCGGCACGCAGCGGCTCAACGTCTTGGACTTTCAGACGCGCATCCGCAAGATGCCCAAGCCGGTCATCGCCTCCGTAAACGGCTGGGCTGTCGGCGGCGGACACGTCATGCACGTCGTCTGCGACCTGACCATCGCGAGTGACAACGCCCGGTTTATGCAGACCGGACCCAAGGTCGGCTCGTTTGATGCGGGCTACGGAACGGCGCACCTGGCGCGGATGGTCGGGCAGAAGAAGGCGCGCGAGATCTGGTTCCTGTGCCGCCCCTACAGTGCCCAGGAGGCCCTCGACATGGGGCTGGTCAACACCGTCGTGCCGCTCGCCGACCTCGAGGCCGAGACCGTCCAGTGGAGCCGCGAGATCCTGGCCAACTCAAACATCGCGATCCGCATGATCAAGGCCGCCGCCAACGCGGACGAGGACGGCGGCGCCGGTCTCCAAGAGCTCGCGGGCCACGCGACGATGCTGTTCTACATGACCGAGGAAGGGCAGGAAGGCAAGAACGCCTACCTCGAGCGCCGGCCCCCGAACTTCGACGCCGACGGCTACCGCCCGTAGTCGGCCTCGAGGACGGAGGGCGAAGAACCTCGGCCCGCATCCCTCCGTCCCTCTCCATCCCACACCCCTTCGTCATGAAGTCCATCCCGTTCGCGACCGGTGACGTCCACGGTGGCTTCTCGGAAGGTCGAGGTACGATTTGCGTGGACGGCGACGAGGTCGTCCTCGAGCTGCAGGTCAAGTTTCTGAGCCTGTTCGAGCGCAAGGCGCAGACCCACCGCTTCGAGCTCACCGACCTCGAGGAAGTCCGCCACCAGCGCGGGCCGCTCCACGACAAGCTGACCCTCCGAACGAACCCGATGGACATCGTCTCGTCGCTGCCGGGCGCGGCCAACGGGTCGCTCGCGCTCAAGGTGAAGCGGCGGCACCGGAAGGACGTCGACCGCCTCCTCGACCGGTTCGACTTGTGGATCGTGTAGCGTCGCCCTCGAGGCCGAACGCGGCCGCGCTTTGGCTCGAGGCCGCGCGGCCCAAGAC
>NZ_JBARYR010000266.1:0-2208 GCF_049648075.1 Rubrivirga sp.
CGACGTCCAGCTCCAGGAGGACTCCAACATCTTGGACGACGTCGTCGTGGTCGGGTACGGCACCCAGCGCCGCGGTGACGTCACCGCGTCCGTCGGGACGGGCGACGTTGACGACGCCAACGAGGGGCTCGTCACCGCGCCCACCGACTTCCTCGAGGGCCGCGTCGCGGGCGTCCAGGTGATCGAGGCGTCGGGCGAGCCCGGTGCCAACGTGTCCGTCCGGATCCGTGGTGGCACGTCCATCACGGCCTCGAACGAGCCGCTCTACGTCGTGGACGGCATCCCGATCTCGAACGACAACGTCACGCCCGGCGGCGCCGGTCAGGCTTCGAACGGCCCGGCCCGCAACCCGCTCACGCTCCTCAACCCGAACGACATCGCGTCGATCTCGGTCCTGAAGGACGCCTCCGCGACGGCCATCTACGGCTCGCGTGGCGCGAACGGCGTCATCTTGATCACGACCAAGAACGGGGCCGAGGGCCGCGTCAACGTCGACTACGAGGGCACGTTCTCGGTCTCCTCCGCGGCCGACACGTACAACGTGTTTTCGGGCGAGGACTACCGCAACTTCGTCCGCACCAACTTCGGCGCCGACGCCGTCGGCTCGCCGGGCTTCGGGATCGACCCGAACTCGGTCAACTCCGACTTCATCGGCGAGATCTTCCGCACGGCACCGAGTCAGTCGCACAATCTGTCGTTCGGCGGCGGGACCAGCAACTCGCAGTACCGCGCGTCGCTGAGCTACCTCAACCAGGACGGCATCGTGACCTCGACGGGTCTCGAGCGCGTCACGGCCCGGCTCAACGCGAACAACCAGTTCTTCGACAACCGCTTGCGCCTGGGCCTCAACCTGACCAGCGCGCTGACCGACGACGACTTCGCGCCGATCAACGACACCGGCGGCTTCGAGGGCGGCTTGTTCCAGAACGCCATCCAGTATCGGCCCGTCGCGCCGGTCTTCCTGGACACGGCCAACGACGGCTTCTACGAGGTCCCCGGCCAGCGGTCGTTCCGCAACCCGGTCGCTCTCTTGGAGCAGGTCGATGAGACGGCCCGGACCGTCCGGACGCTCGGCAACATCTCGGCCGAGCTCGAGCTCGTCGAGGGCCTGACCGCCTCGCTCAACGTCGGCGGCGACCGCTCGGTCGGCACGCGTCGTTCGTTCGTTTCGGGTCAGAGCGCGATCGGTGAGGAGTTCGTGACGTCCACGACCAACGGCGGCTCGGCGTATCGCCGGACGCTCGAGCGGACCTCGCAGACGCTCTCGACCTACCTCACGTACAACACGGACTTCGGCCAGAGCAACGTCAACGTGCTCGGCGGCTACGAGTACCAGGCGTTCAACGTGAGCGAGACGTCGGTCCAGGCGCAGAGCTTCGTGACCGATGTGACCGAGGACAACTTGCTCCAGTCCGGCACGATCGTGATCAGCGACAACAACGCGGGTCCGGGCACCTTCTCGTTCCGCGGGGAGAACCTCCTCGCGTCGTTCTTCTCGCGCGCCAACTACAACTTCGACGAGCGCTACTACCTCACCGGCTCGGTCCGGTACGACGGGTCGTCGCGGTTCTCGGAGGACAACCGGTACGCGCTGTTCCCAGCCGTCTCGGGCGCGTGGCGCATCTCGGAGGAGCCGTTCTTCGACGGCGGCACGGCCGTCACCGACTTGCGCTTGCGCGCCGGCTACGGCGTCGTGGGCAACCAAGGAATCGGCGACTACCTCTACCTCCCGCTCCTGGGTGCTAACCCGGCGAACTCGGCGGTCTTGAACGGCATCCAGGTGCCGGGCTACGCCCCGACGCAGCTCGAGAACCCGGACCTCCAGTGGGAGGAAAAGGAGGAGTTCACGGTCGGTCTCGATTACCGCGTCTTGACTGACCGGGTCTACGGTTCGATCGAGTTCTACCGGAACACGACGAACGACCTGCTCCTCAACGTCCCGGTCCTCGCGTCGGTCGTTTCGAGCCAGGTCCAAAACGTCGGCTCGCTCCGGAACACGGGCGTCGACGTCACGCTCGACGCGCTCTTGTTCGAGTCGGCGGACGCCTCGTTCTCGATCGGCCTGACGTTCAACACGAACGAGAACGAGGTTCTGGACCTGGGCGGTGCCCAACAGCTCTTCACCGGCGGCGTGTCGGGCGAGGGCCAGTCCGGCGTTAACTCGCTGCTCCTGACCCCCGGTCAGGCGTTCCCGATCTTCTACGGGTT
>NZ_JBARYR010000267.1:0-5517 GCF_049648075.1 Rubrivirga sp.
GCTTGACGCCCTCGACCGAGATCCCGGCCGTCCCTTCGGCTACGCTCAGGACATGCCTCGAGGCCGCACGGGCGCCGACGGTGACGCGGAGCGGGCTGTTGAATGCCCGCGCGTGGTGGACCGTCCCCGCTCGCCAGTCGCCGGCGTGGGGCAAGAGCGCGTAGCGGAAGCGGTGCTCGCCGGTGTCGGTGTAGGTGACCTCGTCCTCGCGGCCGGGCAGCCCGAACTCTTGCCACGGCATCCGCGGGTCCGGCACGACCGGGTTGCGCAAGAGCGTGATCCGCATCACGTCGTCGAGGACGTCGTGGCCGTACTTGGAGTCGTTGAGCAGGCTGACGCCGCCGCCGCCCTCCGACACGTCGGTCCACTTGTGCGCGGCGACCTCGAAGCGGGCCTGCTCCCACGTCGTGTTTCGGTTCGTCGGCCGCTCGATGGTGCCGAACTGGATCTCGTAGGCCGCGTGCGCCGCGTGGACGGCGATGGGGAACGCGGCCTTGAGCAACACGCGCCGCTCCTGCCAGTCGACCGTCGTGTCGAAGTCGACGCGCGGAAGGGTTCGGTAGACGATCACGTCTTGCGTAATCCGGCTGCCGGCCGGGGTCTCGTGGACCTGCCGCACGACGGCCCGCACCGGCCCGACCTCGAGGACGTCGCTCGAGCGGAGCGAGAACAGGCCGAGCGGCTTCTCCGCGTACCACTCGTCGACGTCCCAGGCCTCGTAGGCGTTGGGCCGGTCGTCGAAGGTCTGAAAGACGTTGGCCGGTCCGCTCAGCCACTCGCGGTCTAGATCGGCGTCCCACAACGACGTGACCGCGCCGTCGTCGCCGAACGTGAGTCGGAAGCGGTCCGAGGCGAGCGATTGAGGCTCGGCCTCGAGGTCGGGACGCGCGTCGGGCGATCCGGCCTCGAGGACGAACGTGGCCGAGCCGAGCGCGGGAACCGTCGCCTCGAAGCCGAGCCGGCCGTCGTGCGTCCGCTGGCAGGGGACGGGCGTGCCGTCGGCCTCGAGGACGTAGGCCTCAGGCTCGTGGTCGACCTCGACCCAATCGGTGACCGGGTGGGCCAGGCTGTTCGTGACGGTGAGCGTCTGGGCGTCGGCGTCCTCGAAAAGTGCCGAGAGGGCGTCCTCGAGGACGCGGTCGGTCGTCGCCAGGACTTGGGCGTAGCGGGCGTGGGCGCCGTCGTAGACCGGCGCGATGCTGGTCCCGGGGACGATGTCGTGGAACTGGTTGAGCAGGACGTGCTTCCAGGCCGCGTCGAGGTCGGCGGTTGGGTAGTCGTAGCTGGTCTGGGCCGTGGCGACAGACGCCCAGATCTCGGCTTCGCGCAGGCGCTGCTCGCAGTCGCGGTTGGCTTTCTTGACGCGTGCGTGCGTCGTCAGCGTGCCGCGGTGGGACTCGAGGTAGAGCTCGCCCTTCCAGACGGGGACGTCTCGACCGGTCTTCTCCACGAGGCCGTCGGCCTCGACGCGGATCGACTCGAGGGCGTCGGCGGCCGTCGCAAACGTGCAGCGCGGGAAGCCGGGGACGGCGCCCAGCCGCTCGCCGACCTCGATGTCCTCGCGCACCGGCCCGCCACCGCCGTCGCCCCAGCCGTAGAGGTAGAGGAGAGACGCGACCGTGTCGGTCTCCGGGATCCGCTTGTAGTGCCGGTCGATCTCCTCCGGCAGCACGCGGGCGACGTAGATCTGTGGGAACGTGCACCGCACCCTCGTCCCGTCGACGCCCTGCCAGTCGAAGTGGCCGTAGGGGAAGGTGTTCTGGCTGTTCCAGGTCAGCTTCTGGGTCACGAACGTCTCGATCCCGCTCTTGCGCAGGATTTGCGGCATCGCCCACGCGTAGCCGAACGTGTCGGGCAGCCACATGACGTTGCTGGTCCGGCCGAAGTGTTCGTGCCAGAACCGTTGCCCGTGCAGGATCTGGCGAACCAAGGACTCGCCGCTCGTGATGTTGCAGTCGGGCTCCACCCACGCCGCGCCGACGATCTCCCACCGCCCTTGGGCGACGCGCTCTTTCACGCGCTCGAACAGGTCCGGGAAGTCCTGCCGGAGGTACTCGTAGAGTTGGGGCTGGCTCTGGGCGAAGCGGTACGCCGGCAGCTCGTCTAGGTACCGGAGCGCCGTCGCGGTCGTCCGGCCCATCTTGGCGCGCGTCTCGGCCAACGTCCACAGCCATGCGACGTCGATGTGCGAGTTGCCGACGAGCCAGACGTCGGCGTCCCGTGCCGGCACGCGCTCACGGAGCGCGGCGACCTCGGCCTCGAGGACGCGGGCGGCCTGCGAGACATCGACCGTCCCGTAGTCGCCGTGGAAGTCGATGGCGTTCGTCGAGGTGACCAACGCCTGTCGGAGCCGCGACGCCGTCAGGTCGTCGTCTAGCGTCTTGGCGACGCCCAAGATGGCAACCAGGTCGAAGCGGTAGGACTCGACCTCGAGGTCGACGCGCGCCCATTCGGCCGTGAGCGACTTCGGCTTGCGGTCCCGCGCGGAGAACAACATGACGTCGATCCGGTACGCGCGACCCGACTCGCCCGACTGGGACAGGACGAGGTGCCCCCGGTTCTCATCGAGCGCCTGCCACGGCTGGCCGTCGACGTAGACCATCGACTCGGCGTCGGTGTGGAGCCGCAACGTGACGCGCTCGCCCTCGAGGCCGTCGGGGACCGTTGCCGTCGTGCCGAGCCAGTAGGTCTGGGCATCCTTCGGCGCGGCCGAGAACGCGTCTCCGCCCTCGAGGTCGCCGTGCTCGTTCCAGCCCTCGAGGTCGTCGGCGAACGTGGGCCGTGGGATCTCGCCGGGCCACTCGCGCGAGACCGTCCACCCGCCGACCGGCCACCGATCGGGGTAGAGGTGGTGTTCGAGTTCGCTCACCCTCCGTTGGATGCGAATGTCAGTGAGCGGAGGGGCCGGATGCACGGGGGACGAGGGACGGTACCGAGAACATAAAAACGTTTGCAGTCGCTGTGTCGAGACCGCTCCGTTTCTGTTTCGGTCGGCTTCGAGGTCGGGCTAGATGAGCGCGAGGACCTGTGCCATGTGGTCCTGAAATGCTATCGTCGCATCCCACGGGACGACGGCCGACTGCTGGCGGCCCTCGAGGACGTCGTCGCTGACGGAGCGGATCTCGAACTCGTAGCCCGAGCCCTGGCGGTCGTCCTCGAAGTGGTTGACTCGTTCTTCGCCCTGGTGGAGCGTGCAGGAGCGGGCGCGGAAAAAGTCCGGGATCTCGATCGAGCCTTGGTCCCCGACGATCCAGGCGGCGTTGGCGAGCCGTCCTCGAAACGAGGCGGAGAGCGTCGCTGTGGCGACTGGGTAGTCGAACCGCATCGTCACGTCGTCCTCGACGCCGGTCGGCGCACGGTGCCCGGCGACGGCCATCGAGGTCGGGTGCTGCTGCAGGAACAGCCAGGCCAGGGCGACGGGGTAGACGCCGACGTCGAGCATCACGCCGCCGGCCAGGTCGGGGTTGTAGAGGCGGCTCTCGGGGTCGTAGCCGAGGTTGAAGCCGAAGTCGGCGTTGACATGAAGCAGCGTCCCGATGCGGCCGTCCGCAACCCACCCCAGAGCGGTGCGGACGGCGGGCAGGAAGTGCGTCCACATCGCCTCGACGAGCGTGCCGCCGGTCTCACGCGCGACCTCGAGGACGGCTCTCGACTCGGCGGGCGTCGGGGTAAGCGGCTTCTCGCACAGGACGGCCTTACCAGCGTGGAGCGCGTCGGTCGTGTTTTCGGCGTGGAGCGTGTGGGGCGTCGCGACGTAGACGGCGTCGACCTCGGGGTCGGCGAAGAGCGCGCCGTAGCTGCCGTGCGCTCGGTCGAGGTCGTGCTCGGCTGCGAACGCGTCGGCGCGGTCCTGCGACCTCGAGGCCGCGGCGACGACTCGGGCGTTTCCGGCGAACGGCGCGTCCCGGGCAAAGGCGCCCGCGATGTTTCCGGTCCCGACGATCCCCCAGCGGACGATGCTCATGGTGCAGGCGAGTGGTTCGTAGGAAGGTCGGTACGCAGCGGCGGATCGTCCTCGAGGACGGCGCGTCGCAGTCGGCTTACGGAGCATCCCCTTCCTCTCCTCATGGGAGGAGGGGGACTCGCCCTGCGACCTCGAGCCGCCCTCACGGTGACCTTTCACCCTCGAGGACGGCGGTGCCCGTCGAAGAGACACGGCACCCTCGAGGGCGGCTACTGCGGGACCTCGACGGCGTAGACCGTCGGCCAGAGCTTGCCCGTCAGCAGGAGCCGGTTTGTCGCGGGGTCGTGGGCGATCCCGTTCATCACGTCAGCCCCAGCGCCGCGGTGCTGGAGGTCGAGCGACGTGAAGTCGAGCCACCGCGCCACGCGACCGTCGGCGGGGTCGATGACGGCGATGCGGCCCGTGCCCCAGATGTTGGCGTAGACGAGCCCGTCGACGACCTCGAGTTCGTTGAGGCCGCGGACCGGCTGTCCTTGGTCGCGCACCGAGACCTCTCTCGTGACGCTCCACGACGCCGGGTCGATCCAGCGCAGCCGGTCGGAGCCGTCGCTCCAGATCAGTTGTGAGCTGTCCTCGGCGAGTCCCCAGCCCTCGCCCCACAGGCCCAGCGTGTCGAGCGGCGCCATCGTCTCGGCGTCGTACACGAACGTGGTCCCCTCCTTCCACGTGAGCTGGTAGAGCCTGCCATCGAGGGCGGCCAGGCCCTCGCCGAAGTAGGCCTCGCCCAGACTCAGCGAATCGAGGACGCGGCCGGACTCGAGGTCGACACGGCGCAGCGTGGACTCGCCGTACAAGCCGGTGCTCTCCCACAGCTCGTCGTCCTCGATTAAGAGACCCTGTGTGAACGCGCTGGGGTCGTGGGGGTAGCGGGCGACGACGGCCGGGCTCAGGACCGGCGTGCGCTCGGCCTCGAGGTCGGCGTCGGGTTCGGACCGGAGCCATACCAACGCCGCGAACGCGGTGACGGCGATCCCCACCGCCAACGGCCACATCGACCGCTTTGGCGCGGGGTGTCGGGCTCGTTTGTTTCGTCGAGGGCGGCTCATGCAACAGCGAGGGGTCTCGGAACGACGCGTCCTCGAGGGCCAGACAACGGGAGAGACGTTTTGCGTATGACCCTAGACCAGGAGATCCCGACCGCCGAGACAGGCGGACGTCGTGACGAAGGTTAGCTCTGTTCGTCCGGACGTACTCACGTGTCGTCCGCCTCCGCTAGCCCTCTTGTAAACCCCTTCAATCAGGCCACCCAGCGTTCACCGGTGGATCTCCTCGACCTCGAGGACGCCCGACCACGGGTAGTCGTCGCCGGACTCCCACGCGGGGCGCCAGAAGAACACGCGCGGCGACTCGTCGGGCGCGTCGCGGTCCGCGACGGCGAGGTTGAGCCGGACGCCCTCGAGCGGTGCGTCCGAGCGGCCGTTGAAGAACGACCACGGCAGCGCGACCTCGAGGTCGTACCCGGACGCGGTGAGCCGGTGGGCAGCTCGGACGCCGACGGTGGCCTCGGCGAAGTCGCTGTCGACGACCTCAATACCGCGCCCGGTCGCGTCGGC
>NZ_JBARYR010000268.1:0-2905 GCF_049648075.1 Rubrivirga sp.
AGGGCGAGTCATACGTTCGCAACCTCGAGGGCGTAGTCTCGGTCATGCTGGTCTTGCTTCTCGCACTCCTCATGCCCGCCGACTCCGTCCTGGTCATCGCCCACCGGGGCGCGAGCGGTGAGCGCCCCGAGCACACGCTCGAGGCCTACCGGATCGCCATCGAGCAGGGCGCCGACGTCATCGAGCCCGACATCGTGAGCACGCGCGACGGCGTCTTGATCGCGCGGCACGAGAACGAGATCTCTGAGACGACCGACATCGCCCAGCGGCCGGCGTTCGCGGACCGGCGCACCACGAAAGTCATCGATGGCGTCGAGGTGACGGGCTGGTTTACCGAAGACCTCGACCTCGACGAGATCAAGACGCTGCGCGCGGTCGAGCGCCTGCCCGACCTCCGCCCGCAGAGCGCAGCCTACGACGGCCAGTTTGAGGTCGCGACCTTGGACGAGATCATCGCCCTTGCCCTCGAGGCCGGCGCCGCGCGGGGGCGGCCGGTGGGACTGTACCCCGAGACCAAGCACCCGACCCACTTCCGGCGGATCGGCCTGCCGCTCGAGGCACCGCTCGTCCACGCGTTGCACGCTGCGGGCTGGTCCTCGAGGACGGACCCCGTCTGGATCCAATCGTTTGAGATCGGCAACCTGGAGCTGTTGCGCGGCATGACCGACTTGCGCCTGGTCCAACTCGCGTACCCCGGTGGCACGCCCGCCGACCGGCCGGAGACGCCGTACGACGAGATGACGACGCCGGACGGCTTGGCGACCGTCGCGACCTACGCGGACGCCATCGGCGTCGCGAAGTCGTTCGTCCTCGAGGACGATCTCTCGCCATCGGGTCTCGTCGAGGACGCCCACCGTGCCGGACTCGAGGTCCACGTCTGGACGATCCGAGCCGAGAACGCGTTTTTGCCCCCGGTCCTGCGGGATGGGGACGATCCGGCGGTCCAGGGAGACCTCGGGGCCGAGGTTCGCGCCCTCGAGGTCGCGGGCGTGGACGGGATGTTCAGCGACCACCCAGGGCTCGTGCTCCGAGCGCTGGGGCGCTAGCGCCTCGAGGACGGGCCGGTCTCCGGGGTCTCAGTATGATCCTGCGGTACCAGTTAGGGTTAGGCAGCGTCGCTCTCGAGGTCGCGGGAATGGCAGCGTCACATGTTGAGCACTTAAACGAGTTCTGGCATTGCGCGCTGGAGGGATTGCAAATGAGGACGGCAGATGGCTCCTCCTCTCTAGCTCCCACCATGTCCGATCTGTCCAAGTCCCCCGCCTACGTCGAAGCCACCATCCGCGAGTCCGTCGCCCACGTCGAGGCGTGCATTCGGACGCCGCTCGCGGACCTAGGCTACACGGGGCCAGAGAGCGGGCTCACGTTGACGGACGGTCAGCACGACTTTTTGGCCGGGTACATCTGGGGCGGGCTCCAACGCCTCCTGGAAATGGGCGAGCTGATGTCGGAGGAGCAGGTCGAGCGCGCCGCTAACCGGCTCTACGCACGCTTGGTCGGTCCGTTCGACCGCGACATGCGGCCGTGGCACACCTGGGTCGTCCGGGAGGGTCTCCAGCACATGCAGCGCCCGCACGCGCTCTTGGGCTACTGCGCCGGCCGTGGCGACGTGATGGAGCGGATGCGGGCGCAGGAGTTCCGCGCCGCGCTCGGCCCCGCGCTCGCCAACCTGACGGGCGACGACCTGGGACCGGAGGACACGGACACGATGATGAACCGCTAGAGGCATCACCCCACCTCCAGCGACCGTCCTCGAGGACCGTCAGGGCGGCGCAGCCAACGGGGAGCCCGGCGCGTCGCTCGCCGTTCGCGTCTCTCACGACTCCGGCCGACGTGCTCGCCGACCGCCTCCGCCGCCCCGGCACCGTCTTGCTTGACGCCCCGCGTCCCGACGCCGACACCGGCCGTCGGGGAGCGTTGCTGTTTGAGAACCCCGCGCGCGTCGTGACGGCCTCGACGATTGACGAGGTGGAGCCGCTGCTCCGCGACCTCGATGCCGCCCTCGAGGACGGGCGCCACGTCGCCGGCTTCCTGGCCTACGAGGCCGGCTACGCCCTCGAGCCGACGCGATTCCACAACGTGAGGCAGGACGAGACGGTGCCCCTCGGTTGGTTCGGCGTCTACGACGAGCCGCTCGCTCTCGGCCTCGAGGACGTGAATGCGGCGTTGCCGCTACCAGCGGAGGTCGGCGCCCTCGCGTTCGGGTACGGGCGTGAGGACTACCAGGTCGCCATCGACGCGGTGCGCGCGCACATCCGAGCGGGAGACGTCTACCAGATCAACCTGACGGCGCCGCTGCGGGGACCGTTCGAGGGCGACCCGCTCGCCCTGTTCGCCCGGCTCCGAGATCGGCAACAGGCGTCGTACGGCGCGTGGATCGCCCTCGAGGGTGCGGCCATCGCGTCCGTCTCGCCGGAGCTCTTTTTCCGTGTCGACAGGGAGCAGGGCCGGACCATCACGGCCCGGCCGATGAAGGGAACGGCTCCGCGGGGGACCTCGAGGGCGACCGACGATCAGCTTCGCGACGATCTCCAGGCGGACGCGAAGAACCGGGCCGAGAACCTGATGATCGTCGACCTGCTGCGTAACGACCTCGCCCGGGTCGCCGAGACCGGCAGCGTCCGCGTGCCGGCGCTCTTCCAAGCCGAGCGCTACGAGACGGTCACGCAGATGACTTCGACCGTGACAGCGACGCTCCGTTCAGAGGCCGGTCTTGGGGACGTGGTGCGGGCGCTCTTCCCGTGCGGCTCGATCACGGGCGCCCCCAAGCTCCGCGCGATGGGCGTCATCCGCGACCTCGAGGTCGGCCCGCGCGGCGTGTATTGCGGGACGATCGGCTACGCCGCGCCCGACGGCACGGCCGCGTTCCACGTCGCCATCCGCACGGCCGTCGTCGCAGACGGGC
>NZ_JBARYR010000269.1:0-15150 GCF_049648075.1 Rubrivirga sp.
TCTCGCGAGAGGGGGAACACGCCGCGGCTGCCGTCCGGCGGCGGCGATCGCGGCTCTCGAACCCGGTCCAGTCGTTCGTGACCCGCCCCCTCCAGCGGCTCCTCCTCTCAGCCATCCGGGCCACCGGCATCCGGGTCGGAGCGTTCTACCTCGAGGGCTTCCCGCCCCCCGGAACCCTCGACGAGCCGCCGCTCGGTCCGAAGTGGGAGCCGCTCGGGCCGCCCTACCCCGACCAGTACGGGGACCCTGTCCAGGAGTACACGTCGCGGACCGGCCGGACGTACCGCGAGGCCGCCGGACTCTTCCTGGCGGTGACCGTCCCCGCCCTCGAGGACGCCGGGGACCCCGACGGCGTCCGAGTCGTGTTCTGGTTCAACTGAACGCGCCCCGCGACGGCTCCCGACCCTGTGAGCTAGCCCGCCTGGTCCCCCACGCCGTCCCCGGTCGTGCCGCCCTCGGGGGCGATCGTCGTTACCCTTTCCCAAAGACGCAACCTGGAGAAGACATGCGCGCGGCCCTCTTTCTCTCGCTCCTTGCCGCCCCCCTCCTCACGACGAGCTCCGGCGCATCGGGCTCGTGGTCCCCGCCCGACCCGGTCCCGCTCGACAGCGTCGCCGCCCCGTCCGCGGCCTTGTCCGGCGGCGTCCTCCACGTCGCCGTCAACACGTTCTCGTTCCGCTACACCCCTGAGTTCGACGTCCGGTCCGAGGACGTCTGGGTCGTGTCTCGGGCTGACCGTGTGTGGTCCGACCCCGTCAACGTGTCCCAGACGCCGACCGAGTCGCTCCGACCGACTATCGCCGTAGGGCCGGACGGAGACCGCCACGTGGTCTGGGGCGAGCGGACACGGGACGTCGGGAGCCCGTCGGCCGTAACGTCCCTGTTCTACGCGACGGATCGGGACGGGACGTGGAGTCCAGCCCAGGAGATCGTCGCCACGACCGAACCCCAGCGCGGGCTCAGCCGCCGGTCCCTCCCCGTCTCGCTCGCCGTGACGCAGGGCGGGGCCGTCCACGTCGTGTTCGACGGGAGAGACGCGGGGTCGAGGCCTCAGGTCCAGCACTTCCGTCGATCCGCCAACGGCACGTGGGACGACGTGAGCTCTTTGCTCGGCCACGCGCCGGGACTCGCCGAGGAGGACGGAGTGCTGTACGTCTCGTACGAGCCCGACGACCCGGCCTCCGGCGTGGCCCGGCTCGGGGACGTCGTCGTGGTCACGTCCGGTGACGACGGCGGGACGTGGTCAGCGCCCGAGGTCGTGTACGACGCCAGCGCTGAGTCGCCGGGGTGCGTACTCCCGGCCGTCGACACCCGGGTCGCCGTCGACGACGGGGTCGTCCACGCCGTGTGGTCGCGGGACTCGGCGTTCCCGTGCGAGCCCGGGGTCCACTTCGTGATCCCCCGCGAGGTCCTCCACGCGGCCCGGCCGGCCGAGCGCCCGAGCGCGTGGTCGGACGCGACCGCGGCCCTGTCCGAACTCCCCACGGGCGCCCCTAACCAGTACGTGTCGCTCCGGCTCGCCGTGTCCGAGGGCGACGCGCATGTGGCTGCGTACGCCCAAAGCGGGAGCCAGCTGGGGGCCGGGACTCAGGTCTACTCGTCGCGGCAGGGCGGCTCGTGGTCACCGGCGGAGCCGCTCCTCGGGCTCGACCTCAACACGTCGGACGTGGGAATCGCGGCGAAGCCGGGGTCCTTAACCGCGATCGCGGGTGGGTTCCGGGTCGGCGGCGAGTTCGACCGACGCGTGTACGCGTCGACCCGGCGGGGCCTTGGAACAGGTGGCCGCGATCAGCCAACCCCGACGGCTCACGGCGGGGTCGGCGTCCCTTGGCCGAACCCGGCCCACGGCCGGTTCACGGTCGCCGTCGACCCCGGCGGGGTGGAGTCCGTCCTCGAGGTCGTGGACGCGGCTGGCCGCGTCGCGCTGGCCGTGCCCGTCGGCGGACGGACGGAGGTCGAAGTCGACGCGTCGGGCTTGGCCGCCGGCCGATACGTCGTCAGACTGGAAGGCGCCACCGGCCCGTCGGGCCGCGCGGTGACCATCATCCGGTAAGGCGGCGAGTGTCCAAGCTCGCGGCCGATCTACGAGCGAAGGCGGCGTTCGTCGTGCGGTGACTCCTCGACCCTGAGACCTAACCTAGGAAGGACCTACGGGGTACGTGATCACCGAGCCCAACCGTCTCCCTGTCGCTCGTACACGTAGGCCGCACCGCGCTCGCCGTCTTCGTACGGGGCACCCACCAAGAGCGTCCCCCCGTCGAGGTCGAGCGACAGCCCGAACGCCTGGTTCGACACCCCACCCGACGGCCGGTCGTGCTCGGCCAAGTCGTCCACCTCGGCCCACTCCCCGTCCGCCGACCGCTCGAACGTGTACACGACCCCCGGCCCCCGCTTGACGATCGACGACGTGACCGCCACGCCACCTTCGATGGCGACGGCCCGGCCGCCGAGAGCGTCGCCCCCGTCCGTCTCTTGGGATGCCAACCGCGCCACACGAGCCCAACCCGCAGGACCCCGCTCGAACACGACGAGCGCACCGGCCCTCGAGGACTCACCGGCCCCCGCCCCCCCGGCCCCCGCGACGACAACGTCGCCGTCCACGTCAACGGGTCCGAGTTGGTCGCTCCGGACGCCGCCGCCGACGGGTCCCTCGATGTCGTCCGCCCCCAACCCCGACGTGAGCCGACCGTCGAGAGAGAACCCGGACGGCGCTGCCCCCGGTCGGAACACGTACGCGACGCCGTTGGCGAGCGGTCGCTCGCCGTCCGTCGGACGCTCGAAGGCCGACGCGACGAGCGAGACGCCGTCGGTCGCCAGGTTAGGTCTGGTCGCCGACCGTCGTGTCAGAGACGAGCGTGTGGCGGAACTGGTCGTTGAACCCCTCGGCGTCGTGGTACTCCCAGATGTTTCCGACGGCGAGCGGGTAGTACCGCTTCCAGTCGAGGGAGTCCGCCGGCTGAGCGGTCGCGGCGGCGGTCGCGATTCCGAGGCCGAGTGCGAAGACGACGTGTTTCATGGGAGAGCTCGGTCAGCGTTCGCTCGGGACTGCTGTGCCACCTGCGGGGCCGCACGTTGAGTCCGCAGACGGGATCCGCAGGAGTTGGACCCGCATCCGGTCGATGGGACGGAGCCCCTCGTTCAGAGTCCCCCCGTAGCACGGGTCGAACGGGACGTCCTCCCCGTAGTCCGGGGAGTTGACGCGGAACACCGCCTCGGCGTAGTGCTCGTCGGGCTCGGAGACGGCGAACCGTCCCGCGTCGTCGGTCCGCGTCGAGGCCACGGTCCTGTACGAGCCGAATCCGCCGCTCCGTTTCAGCGAGACGAGGATGCCGGGGAGGGGATCGCCCGTCTCGGCGTCGACGACGACGCCGGCGAACGTGCGGCCGTCGGGCGGAAGAAGTCCGCAGCCCGAATGGGCGAGCCCGGAGACCAGGACGGCCAACGCGAGGACGACGGGGGAGACGGTGAACCGGTCCATGGCTTCGGGGAGAACGTCGACGTTGGCTCGCGAGGCGCCGAGCCCCACGCGGGCTACCAAGATGCGACGTCGGGTCGAGGGACGTCTAGTACCATCCGACTACCCCGGTACCGGCATCGTGCGCTAGGATGGAGAAGACGAACTTGATCGACATGGGCCCACACCCCCCTCGCCCACGACGTGCGCTCCTCGCGTCCTGGACCCGCCTCCGACGCCTACCGAGCGCCCCGATCGCCGCCCTCGCCGTCGCCACGATCGCGCTCGGCGCGTGCAGTCTGGGCGCGCCTGGGGACACCGCGGTCCGGGTGACGGGGCGAGTCGTCGACGCCTCGGCTGGCGACCCGATCCCCGGCGTCGCCGTGTTCCTCTACCAGCAATCGTCCATCGTCGTCCCGCTCGGCGAGGCGAGGACGGGGGCCGACGGCCGGTTCGCCGTCGATCACGACGACGGCGAGTACCCGCACACCCTCGTGCTCGGCGTGAACCAGGGACCCCGCTACCAGAGTTCCTACGGCTCCTACAGACAGCGGGTCACTCAGGGCACGGTGGTCGACCTCGGCGACATCGCGCTCGAGCGGCTCGAGCCTTAGCGGCGTCCTCGAGGAGGACCGACCTCGAGGTCGGACCTTCACTCTACCGCGCGACGGTGATGGTCTTCGTCGCTGCGCTCGCGCCGTCCTCGACGCGGACCACGTACGCCCCCGCCGGCAGCGCCGACACGTCGACCTCGAGGAGACCACCCGCGCCCTCGAGGGCGGCCACCTCCCGGCCCAACACGTCGAACACCCGGACCGCTACCGACCCCCGCGCCCCAGAGACGTCGAGCCGGATGGCGGACGAGGCCGGGTTCGGGCTCGCTGACACCGAGAGCCGTCCGGCCTCGAGGTCGCCTTCCGACGACACCGCGCCCTCGAGGTCGACCCGCGCCACGAAGACCCCGGTCTTGAAGTCCTCCTCGGTCCGGTACACCCGGCCCCCGACCTCGAGCGCGTTCCGGAACTTGCCGGCCACGTAGACCGAACCGCCCGGGGCCTCCGTCCCCGTGGCCCCGTCGTCGAAGGCGATCGCACGCGCCTGCTGGTAGGGTCGGCTCGAGCCCGTCGTTGACGGGTTCACGTCGTCGGCGAAGTGGACGAGCCTCTCGACGCGTCCCCCGTCCTCGAGCACGACCGCAAACCCGTCACCAGCACCCTCGCGAGGCGTGCGGACGCCGCGGACGACGAAGACGTCGGAGTCAGAGTCGACCCCAACAGCGACCCGGCCGTGCCGGTCGACGTCGAGACCCCAGGCGATGGGGAAGCCGTTCCCGGCAAGGGCCGTGGCCCACCCGAACACGCCGTCGGCGTCGTGCGAGGTCACGAGCGTCCCGGCGTTGCCCTGACCGGACTCCGGCGAGCGGTAGAGGCGCCCCCCGGCTTCGACGTACGCCGAGCTGTTCGGTCCCAGGTTGTTCGAGAACCGGATGAACGACCACGCGATCGTGACCGGACGGCCAGGACCGGTCGCGAGCCGGTAGGGCCGGACCTCGAACCTCGTCCTCGAGCTCGGCCCGTCGTCAGGGTCCCGGACGTCGCTGTTGACCTCGAGGTCGAGCTGAGTCCACGACCGCTCGAACGAGCCGTCGAGGCCGAACCGGATTAGGGCCGTCTCGGCCTCGAGATCGCCCCCTCCGTCGACGCTAGCTCCCGCAGGGAACGACCCTGCGACGAAGACACCGTCTCCCACCCCAAACGCCGCGTGCGCACCGCGAACATCGAATCCGACGGACTCTAGGAACGGGTCCCTGTCTCCTGCGGCGATCGAAACAGACCGCGCCCACAGCGGAGCTCCCGAGCTGGCGTCGAGCGCGAGCACGAACGTGTCGAACCACCGCCTGTCACGTTCGCCCGACGCTGAACCGTCGACGACGAGCGTGTCGACACCGACGACGAGCGTGTCCCGAAACACGCCAGCAGCGTAGACCACGCCGTTTTGGATCTCCAGACCATATGCGACCGCCGAAGATTGGACGGCACCCTCAGAGTCCTCGACCAGCGCGCCGAGGTCGTAGGACCACTCCACGGACCCGTCGGTCGCCGACCGGGCTGAGATACGAGTGGTACCCGTTGTCCACCGATATGGATGGGGCTGGAAGAGCACGCCCTCTCCCGTGACGACCAAGTCGTCCTCGGCGGCGACGTGGTACGTCTCGAACGGCGCGGCCTCCGTCGCCGCACGCTGCACCCACCGGGGCGCCCCGGAGGGGTCAGCGCCGTAAACGAAGGATAGTTCCCCACCACTGGATGCGTCGGGGCCGAGGTCGAAGATGCTCCCGGAGGCCGTGCCGTCCGAGACGCGAAGCTCATCCTCGGCTCCCCCAACGATGACGGGTCCGTCGGGGCCGACCGCGATGTCGTGGGTGTCGAAGAAGAAGTAGTCCGCCGAGAGGACGGAGACCCACGACGGCGACCCGTCAGTCTGGGCCGCGCTCGGAGCCGCCGAAGCAGCCCCAAGCACGAGGAGAGTGAGCGCGCGTCGGAGTGTGCGGTTCATGCTTGGAACGTGAGAGGCTCTGTTAGTCCCAAACGGTGACCCGAGTGGACTCCGGCTCACCCCCCACTGTCAGCACCACGTGGTACGCGCCCGGCGCGATCCGGCCCGGGCGCCACAGGATCGACTGCGGCCCGGCCGGGAGGGACCCCACGTCCATGACGTCGACTCGGCGGCCGAGTACGTCGAACACCTCCAGACGCACCGCCGACGGCGCGTCGAGGTCGAAGGCCACCGTCGTCTCATCTCGGAACGGGTTGGGGTACACCGCCCGTAGCGTCTCCCGGTCCGATGACGGTCCGTCCCCCTCGCTCGATACGAAGCCGCCACCGAAGCCCAGCCGGATCCGCATTGGATTCGACAAACCCACGAGCACGTCCTCGACGTCGGTCCCATCGAGGTTGGCCCGACGGATCCGGCCTGCCTCGGTCTCCGTCCAGTACACCTTCCCACCATCCCGGTCGAGGGCGAGGTACCGGACCGTCTCGTCACTCACGACGACGTCTGTGGCCCCAGACCCGTCGAGGTTCGCCCGTCGGATGACGTTGCCCTGGAAGGGAGTCCAGTACACCTCGGACGAGGCGTGGTCGATGGCAAAGTCGAGCACGGGCGCCCGGACGAGGAGTTGGTCACTCGACGTGTCCCTTAAAGGGGCGCTGTAAAGCCCGGCCGGGTTGCGGAAGTCGATGTCGTAGTTGGCCCAGTACACCGTCTCGCGCTGAGGATCGACCTCGAGGGACTGGATGACGAAGTAACCCGAGAGGACGGCCAGTCGTGGCTGAGGGTCCGTCTCGCTCGGTCCGCCCGCTCCGGCCCGGGTTAGCGCGGCGTCGGGGCACGCCGAGTCCATGCCCCAGTACAACGAGTCCCCGGCGACCTCGATATCCGTCGTTGTCCCCACCCCACAGACGACTCCCTCATAGAGCGTCTGGACATCGGACCCGTCAAGGGCCGACGAACCCACGGCCCCGATCACGATGACCCCGTCGTCGCGGGTGCCCCCGGTCTCCGTCCAGTAGACCCGGTCGTTCGGGACGTCGACGTCGAACGAGACGAACGCCCGGAACTCGTCGGGACCGAGCGACCGGGCCTGGACGAGCGTGTCGACGACGCCCGCGTCGAGGTCGTAGGCGTAAATCGCGTTGTTGAACTCGGCGTCCCCGTCGGCCCCGATCCAGTAGACGGCGTTGTCCTGGGCGGAGGCGGTGGCCAGCGACACGAACGCGGCCACGGCGAGGGTCGAGAGGAGGCGGACGGTCTCGGGTAGCATCATGTGATCGGGGCCAGAGAGAGTGGTCTTCTGTACGGGTCGCGGGAGGTCCCGTCGTTCCTTCCTAGGGCCGGACGACCGTGAACGTCGCTCGGTCCACTCGGTCTCCTGCTCGCAGGACGACGACGTAGAGCCCGGTCGCGCCGCCGACGGGGTCCCACGCCACCGAGTGCCGTCCGGCTGAGCGCGCCCCGACGCCGACGACGTCAACGCGGCGACCGAGCGCGTCGTAGATCTCGATGACGACCGGGGCCGGCTCCTCGAGGTCGAACTCGACCGTCGCCGTCCCGACCACCGGGTTCGGGTAGACGGCCCGGAGGCCGGGCGGCTCGGGCGACAGCGCGTTGGGCTCGGCCGCGACCGCGAACGGCCCGCCGAAGTCGAGCTCGATCCGCTGGGGGTCGTCGAGCCCCGTCACGACGTCCTCGACGTCGGTCCCGTCGTAGTTGGCCCGGCGGATCCGGCCCTCCTCGGGCTCGGACCAATAGACCTTCTGCCCCAGCCGGTCGAGGGCGAGGTACCGGAT
The DNA here is from genome assembly GCF_049648075.1 of Rubrivirga sp. Classification (GTDB taxonomy): domain Bacteria; phylum Bacteroidota; class Rhodothermia; order Rhodothermales; family Rubricoccaceae; genus Rubrivirga. Next base: position 7,804 of record NZ_JBARYR010000269.1, read on the forward strand.
CCCGCCGTCGCTCGTGAGGACGGTCTCGGTATCGGATCCGTCGAGGCCGGACACACTGATCCGGCTGCCGGCTCGCGTGGCCGAGAAGAGTTTCGAGGCTTGGGCGTCGACGGCGATGTCCCACACGGAGCTCGTGAGGATGCGCTCGCTGTCGGGGGTCCGGTCGAGCGGGGCGCGGTAGACGCCGCTTGGCGTTTCCCCGAAGACGCCGACGTCGACCCAGTACAACGTGCCGTTCACGTCGTCGACCTCGAGGGCGGTGATGGCGAACGGGAGGCTGCTCGGGAACTGGCGCCAAGTCTCGGGGGGCGGACCGGACGCGTCCACGAAGGACAGGTTGCTGATGGGGCAGTCCGACTCGTGGCCCCAGTACAGCGTCCGGGTGTCCGGGTCGACCTCGATGTCGGTCGGGATGCCGAGGCCGCAGACGACGCCGGCGATGAAGGGCACGACGTCGTCGCCGTCGAGGTCGGCGCTGACGATGGCGCCAGCGGAGGAGGCGCCGGTCGAGTCGGTGAACCCCGAGTCGGTCCAGTAGAGCCGGTCGTTCGGGATGTCGACGGCGACCGAGTAGAACTTGCGGAACGAGTCCGGGCCGATCGCGCGGGCCTGGACGAGGGTGTCGAGTTGTCCGGAATCGAGGGCGTAGCGGTAGATCGCGCTGAAGTCGTCGCCGTCAGCGCCGACCCAGTAGACGTTCCGGTCCTGGGCGAGGGCCGAGGTCAGCGACACGGACGCGGCCAAGACGACGGTGGCGAAGAGGCGGATGGTTCTACGGTGTTGCATTTGAATGAAGCGCCGAGAGCGGACGACGCGTTAGGATTCGAAGGACGAGGTCGTCTTTGGTACGTCTAGCCGGGGGTCCCCCCGCCCGTTTGGTATCAAAGTCGGACGACTGTAGCTGTTGTCCGGTCCGTCTGATCGTTGGCCCTCAGGACGACGACGTAGAGGCCGGCAGGGACGCGGTCCGGGTTCCACCGGACGGTGTGCTCCCCTCCGGGGTAGGCTCCCGCTCCGAAGGTGTCGACTCGGCGACCGAGGGCGTCGTAGACCTCGAGGACGACGCGGGCCGGCTCGCCGAGGTCGAACGTTACGATCGCCGTCTCGGCGACGGGGTTCGGGTACAACCGCAGGCTCGCCGAGTTGAAGACGGGCGTCTCGGACTCGGCGGAAACGGCGAACTGGCTCCCGAACCCGAGTTCGACGGAGTACGGAGTCTCGAGCCCGGTCACGACGTCCTCGAGGCCGGACCCGTCGTAGTTCGCCCGTCGGATCCGGCCGGCTTCGGTCTCGGACCAGTACACCTGCTTGCCTGTTCGGTCGAGCGCAATGAACCGGACCTCCGCGTCGCTCACGACGGCCTCTTCGGTCCCGGTTCCGTCGAGGGCTGACCGGTAGATCGTCGTCTCGCCGCACCGGGTCCAGAACAGGTTCCCCGCCGCGATGTCGACGGCGATGTCGCACACGTCGCCGAAAACGACGCGCGTGGGATCGGTGGTCCGGTCGAGGGGAGCCGAGTAGACGCCGACGGGCGTGTTGAACACGTCGCCGTTGATCCAGTGAATGGTCTGAGCGCGAGTATCGATCTCGAAGGCGCGGACGGCATAGGACTGCGAGCTCGGGAGGCTCCGCCACGTGTCGGGGGGGGCTCCTCCGTCGAAGTCGAGGTAGTTGAGACCGCTCCCAGCGCAGTCCGAGAAGGTGGACCAGTAGAGCGTCCGGTCGTCGACGTCGAGCTCGATGTCCGAGAAGAACCCGATCCCGCATATGACGCCGAACCGGACGGGCTCGACGTCGCCCCCATCGAGGTTAGAGCTCATAACGGCACCGACCGCGCTAGCACCGGTCGAGTCCGTGAACCCGGAGTCCGTCCAGTACAGTCGGTCGGCAGCAGGATCTACGGCGACCGTGCCAAACACCCGGAACGGGTCGGGACCGAGCCGCCGTGCATCGACGAGGGTATCGAGCTGGCCGGTCCCGAGGTGATAGCGGTGGATAGAGCCGAAACTCTGTGTGGCGTCCTCGGATACCCAGTAGAGGGTTTGGTCCTGAGCGGTCGCTGGGAGCGAGTACACACCCACTGCGAGGGCGAGGGCAAAGGCGCGTAGAGTGGTTTGAGTAGTCATTTGGTCTGGATCTCGCACGGATCCCTGCGTCGTCTTGAGAGACGTTAACGCGTACGGAGCCTGGCAGAAAGTAGGGAATGACGGCCCTGGGTCACCGGACGACGGTCACCGCGCTCGACGCCCGAACTCCCGTCGCTGCGTCCGTCGCCTCGACGACGTAGACACCCGCCGGCCAGGCTGACGCGTCAAGGTTGGCCCCGGCCGTCCCCTCAGTGCGAGCCACCTCGCGGCCCAGCGCGTCGAGGACCCGAACGGCGACGGCTCCCCGTCCACCGACCGGCCGCACGCGAACGTGGGACGTCGTCGGGTTCGGCCCGACGGAGATCGAGAAAGCATCGCCCGACGGGTTGTCTTCCTGGGAGACGGCCTCTCCTAGGTCCAGGCGTAGGACGTATCCCGCGGTGCTCCGCTCCTCGCGGTTCCGGTAGACGGCCCCGCCCAGCTCGAAGTGGCCGAACACGCGGCCTGCGAGGTAGAGCGCCTCGCTCGACCCCTCGTCGTCGAACGCCACGCCGGTCACGCCCTGTCGGGGCGTGGTCGAGCCCGACGCCTCCGTCCCGGGCTCGTCCGACAGCTGGACGACACGGCGGACCTTCCCGCCCGGCCCGACCACGACCGCGAGCCCGTCCTCGTAGGTGTCCCGGATCCGAGACCGCCCCGCGACGCGGACGACGTTCGAGCTGAACGTGGCCCCGACGGCGACCCGGCCGTACCGGTCGACGTCGAGCGAGACCCCCCGCCCGATCCCGCCCGGCGACGGGAATGGCCCGTCGGTCACGATGTCGACGGCCCACCCCAGCGCGCCGCTCTCGCCGTGGCGGGTCACCAAGACGCCCGACCCCGCCGTGTCGGTGTACGTGGTGCCGCCGGCCTCGATGTGCGACCACCGCGGCCCGATAGTCTTGCCAGGGATAAAGCGCCACACGACGACGAGTCCCCCGTCCAGACCCTCGTCAATCGCGAGCGGCCACGCGAGGTTGCGCCCCTCGGGATCGTCGCCGACCGAGTCCCACTCTCCGATCACGTCGTCGCGGACCTCGAAGTCGGCCTGAGTCCACGCCCGGTCGAACGCACCATCGAGGCCGAACCGGACCACAGCCGTCTCGTCCTCGAGGACGACGCGCTCGCCCGATGCGTCAGCGACGGACCCCGGCGGAAATACGCCGCCCACCAGGACCCCCGACGGTCCGGCTGCGAACGCCCCCTGGCCGTCCCCTTCGCCGACAACGATCCGGCCGTCGTGGACGTTCGACACCGCATCGGGACCGGCGGCGACCGAGCGCGCCCAGAGCGGAGCTCCCGTCGCCCCATCGAATGCAGCCACGAAGACGTCGAAGGAGAACCACCCGACGTCCGGGTCCGGCGCGGCCACCAACGTGTCGGCACCGACCACCAGCGTGTCCCGGAACACGCCGCCGACGTAGGCGACGCCGCCCTCGAGGTCGAGCCCGTACGCGACGGCCGACGACTGCGACGGCCCCTCCCCGTCGTCGACGAACGCGCCCAAATCCACAGTCCACCGGACGGACCCGTCGCCCGACCGACCGACGACCCGCGTCGTCCCCGTCGTCCATTTAAAGGGGTGGGGCCGGTACGGGACGCCCTCGCCGGTGACGACCAGGTCGCCCTCGGCCGCTACGTGGTACGTCACGTAAGGACGGTCGCCGGAGGTGGAGCGCGCCCACCGCGGGGCTCCGTCGTGGCCGGCGGCGTAGACGAGCGAGAAGGCGTCGCCAAACGCAAACGCGCTCCCGATCCCAACCCCGGCCGTCACGTTGAGGTCGCCGTCGGACCCGCCGACTACGATCGGCCCGTCCGGGCCGACCTCGAGGGCGTGGACCTCGACGAACCGGGACTCGAGGACGGACGCCCACCTCGGCGGGGCGGGCAGGCCCTGGGCCACGGCGTCGTGGGCGAACCCGAACGCGAAGGCGAGAGCCAGCAAGGATCGAACGGTTGAGGGCATAGGTCTATGAGAAGTCCGGGACTCTAGGGGACGGTCGGGGCCGTGCCCTTCGGTTCGGTCGTGAACGCGATCCCCTCGTGCTTGCCGCGCCCCCTGAACTTCGTGCCCTTCCAATGGACCACCGAGGCCGTCGTATCGATGGGGAGGACGGAGACGGCAGACGCACATTGGGTTCCGCGAGCGCTGCCGTATCCGTCGGCGTAGCCGTCTGGACGTCGGGGCGTTGGTCCCGGCATCCAGAAAGGGCGATGGCCAGTGCGAGCAGGGCGAGCGGGATCGGTGTCATCTTACCATTCGAGAACAACGTCACGGTGTCCCCGCCAGACGCCGTCTGAGTCGCGCGTGAGTTGGATGATGCCGGAGCCGCCTCGAAGTTCTTGGTCTGCCCGGTATGCCGGGGTGAGATACTGGTCGCTCTCGAACACGAAGTCGTCGAGGTAGTACGGTCGGCGTTCCGGCTCCTTCACGTAGACGTGGACGTGGGCGGGCATCCCGCCTCTCGGGTACGGGGCTGGCTTGATCGTGGTGATCTCGTAGCGCCCCGCCGCGTCGGTGACGAGCCAGCCCTCGATGATCCCGTCGCCGCGCCCCCCACCGGACGTAGTGAGGATGGAGCGGTAGAGTCCCTCCGCGTTGGTCTGGTGGAGGTAGAGCACGACGCCGGGTGCGGGTGTCTCGCCGTCGGGCATGAGGACACGGCCCGCGAGGACAAGGCGCTCGCCGGGTTCGCCTGTTGGCGGCAGATCCGCTTGCCAATCGAGTTCGTCCGGCGAGCGCTCTGTCGCCGCCTCGCATCCTTCGCACTGGTAGAGGCCGGGCCGCGTCGGTTGCCGAGCCGCTTTGCTCGCCTCCGGTTGCGGCGTCTGCGAGCACGCTGACCCGCTCAGTATGAACATCAGGGTGACGACAGAGGATGTTCTCATCGGTTTAGCGGAAGGCCATATGACAGTTGACTGCTCAGCCGCAGCACGCTGACGACTGGCGGTGGGTACGAGGCAACGTAGACACCGGTGGCCGGACGAGGCTAAGAACGCTCGCGTGTGCTGTCGGCCTGCAGCGGTGGGATCCTTCCAATCAGGATGCCTTCCTTGAGATCCCACTCGCCGCCTGAGCCATGACGCCCGACTACTTCACCGGCCTCGACCTCCACAAGCGCTCCGTCACCGCCACCACGCTCGACGCCGCCGGTACCGTCGTCGCTACGGCCAAGATGCCCTGCCGCCCAAAGGCACTGCTGGCGTACTTCGCCCAGCAGCCCGGACGCCACGCCGCGACGGTCGAGTGCACCTCGGGCTGGTACTGGGTCCGCGACGCTCTCGCCGACCGGGCCGAAGGCGTCGAGGTCGACCTCCGCCTCGCCCACGCCAAGGGTGTTAAGGCCATCTCCGGAGCGAAGGTCAAGACGGACGCAGCCGACGCCAAGATGCTGGCCCATCTTCTGCGCACCGATCTCTTGCCCGAGGCCCACATGATCGCCGACGAGTTGCGACCGCTGCGAGACGTGCTCCGTACCCGGCTGCGACTGGTCGAGCGCCGGGTGTCGGCCCAGAACTCGATCGCGCGCCTGCTGGAGAAGTACAACGTGCAGGACGTGGCGGACCTCGACGCCTTCGGGCAGTTGCAGGCCGAGACGCACGTCGAGCAAGCCGAGCTGCTCCACCGCCAGATCAAGCGCATGGAGAGCGCGCTCGTGCCGCACCTGGTCCCCGACGCCGACGTCCAGCGACTCCTCCGCATCCCGGGCATCGGCAAGGTGTGCGCCTTCTCGATCCGTCTCGAAGTGGATGACATCACGCGTTTCGAGAGCGACCGGGCCTTCTTCAGCTACTGCCGTGTGGTGCCGGGCGCTGACAACTCCGGCGACCGCGTCCGCCACAAGCGATCCCGCGACGGCAACCGCTACCTCAAGCTCGCATTCAGTCACGCGGGCGTCCGCGCGATCCAATACTACCCGGAGGTGAAGGCGTGGTACCACTCGAAGAAGCGCAAGAAGCCCGTGGCGGTGGCGCGTGCGCTGGTCGCCAAAGAGATCGCTCGCATCGCGTATCACGTGCTGCGCAAGCAAGAGGACTTCAACGGCCAGTTCAAGGGCAAGCCCTTGAGCCGGACGAAGAAGGAGCAATGGCCCCTACTCGCAAGCCCGGCCAGCAGAACTGGCGCCGGCGGAGACTCCGGCCTCCGACCGCCCTCGGCGGGAATGGGAAGCGAGTAGGCGTGCCGCCGACAGAGATCTGGGACGGCGTGGCCCGCGCACGCCCGTCGTCGAGACCGACGGCGAGAGCCCGTATGGGGGTGTGGCCCGCCAGCGCTCTGAGGAGCGGCTGACGAGGACCGGACCGGTCTAACACCGTGGCGCCGAGGCTCCAAACCGCGCGCCCCTCAGACTGGGGGGTGCAGGGCGAGACTGGCCCTACCGCATCAAAAACGTCCCACTTGACAAAGACCTGATTATGGGGGTTAGGCCGCGCCTACCGCGGACGCCACTCGCTAGATCACGGTACAGTCCGTGGCCGGTTCATACCACAAAACGAGTACTTCGCCGACCGCCCGGGCCGGTTCGATAGACAGAGAGTCAAGCCCGTCAACAACTCGAACCGTGACCGGGAGCACGGCCGCGCCGTCCAATGGCTCAACGCGGGCGTAAAAGCTTCCCGACTCGTCTGTCCGACCGCGGATCGTCGAGTCTCGGATTCCACCCCCGGTAGCCGCCCACGTCCGGTACTCTACCGCCGCTCCGGCGAGGGGGACGGCCGGGAAAGCGTCGGGGTCGCCGTCGCAGTTCGGCTGGCGGAGAACGCGGAGCCTCAGACCCTCTTCGGCTGGTAGCGCCAGACGCTGGCGCGCGACCTCGATCACCTGGGCGCGGCCGTAAGTGGAAGTCACCCACGTCCCGAGCGGGCGCTGCGGAGCACAACCGGCGAGAGCGAGAACGGCAACGAGTCGGAGCAACACAGGACTTGGAACGCGGCAGAACAGAGAGTTATCAAGAACCGGATTCGGCATAACACACAGCCTCGTTCGGTATAACCATCGTAACATACCGAACAACGCCATGCCGCACAACGGCCTCCGCCTCTGGCGCCGCGAGAAACCCGAACGATTCCGTATAACCGCGTGGCTAGCCCCTCCCCATTACTCACCAACGTCCGAGAAGCCTGCCGCGTGCGTCGGTACGCACTCTCCACCGAGCGGGCCTACGTGGACTGGGTGCGCCGCTACTGCCACTTCCACCGCACCCCAGGCGGAGCCTCCCGC
>NZ_JBARYR010000270.1:0-11581 GCF_049648075.1 Rubrivirga sp.
GCGGCCGAACTGGGCGCTGGGCGGCGAGACGCCCCTCGACTACGCCGACACGGAGCCGGGTGCGCTGGAGGTCGACCGCGTCATCGGCCGGATCGAGTACGGGATCCCTCCGTAGCGGGTGCCGGGCTGGCTCCTGACGAGTGGTCGCGTCACGTCTTTCACTCGGGGGTGGTGTTTCACCGCGCGGTGAAACCCGTTCTCGGAGCGCGTTCAACACCCAGCGATCCCTGGGTTCTTGTGGTCGCCGCCTGGTGGGCCGTCGCCGAGTATCTGGGATTCCTCCCCGCGACAGAGGGCGAGACGCAGTGTCGCCGCTGCCCTGGTCGTTAGGTGGACGGATACGGGGAGGTGGACGTGTTGGACCTCGGCCTCTCTGCGTCAGCGCAGGGGCGGCGCTGAGAGGCCTTGGAAGACGGTCCGGTCGAGCGGTCCATCCAAGTGCGTCCAGGCGTGGCCGCGTTAGGTGGACGGACGCGGGGAGATAAGTGGACGCTTACGGGGAGGGGCCTCCGGTGAGTCGAGGCTCAACTCTCGCGGTCCGCGTGGCGGTTCTGGAGTCGGACCACCGCATCGTCCGTCTGGCTGGACGTGGCGATCTGGAGAGCCATCCGCTTGCCAGCGCCCCAGGGGCACGCTCTACCTTCCGGCCATGTACGACGACGAAGACCGAGCCACCGACGCGGCATGCCGCGAGCTCCTGGACCACGTGCTCCGGGGCGAGCGGTCGTGGATGGATGAGCTCGCGCCGGGTGGCGTCGCGTCCGCCGAGATGACGCGGCTCGTGGGGGAGGGCGGGCCGCCCGAGGACCGCCGCCCGCTCTCGGGCCGTGAGCTCCGGGAGCGGTGGCTGGGGTTCCTCGGCGACGTGTTGTGGGACGTGTTCTCCGATAACCACGACGTGGTCGGCCCAGGCGGCGAGCGCTACGACCTCGGGTCGTTTCGGGGGACCGGTGGGTTCCTCGCGGACCACCTCAACGCCCGGCTCGCGGCCGAGGCGGAGGACCCAGCCCCGAAGTGGAGCCGCGGCCCATTCGACTACATCGACTTCTACCTGGGGACGAGCGGGCTTTTCGGGGAGGGGCCAGACGGACCCGTCCTCCGGCCGTTCTACGCCCGCGTGTTCGAGAGGCTTCGGGAGCGCGGGTGCGACTGGCAGTACGCGCCGCCGTCCATCGGCGTCGTCCGGTTCGACCGGCTCGACGACGACGAGGACGATCCCGCGCGGTACGACCCGAACGCGGCTCTCGCAGCCGAAGCCGAGCGGGATGAGAAGGAGGAGCAACTCGGCGAGTTCGCCCGCCAGCTCGCCGAGGCGAACGCGGAGGCGTTCGAGCGGGCCGTCCGTGAGCCGCCCCTCGTCGTCCTGGCCTACCGCGAGGTCTACGGGGAGTGGCCGGTCTACGTCCGCCACTGACGGCGTCCAGTGAGTTGTTTAAATAGGGCCGAGTTGCCCGGTCGGACAACTCCAGCCATTTAGACAACGGACCCGCAGTCCTCATTAACCCATGATCTCGACCGACGACGAACACCGACGTGCCCTCCAGCGCCTGTCCGAAGACGCTGAGACTCTCCACCGCCAGCGCACGGCGCTCGTCGAGGCGGGCCTGAGCAAGGAGGAGTTGAACCGGGCGATGGCGCCGCTGCTCTCGTTTCGGGCAGGCCTGGAGGAGGAGGTCGAGGCCTACCGAGGCGAACATCCTGGCGCGACAGGCCGGTCCGAATGAGACGCTACGCACGGCGCGTTACGCAGTGTGCGTAGCGGGATGAGAACGGCGGAGCCTTCACGTGGCCCGCGCGGGTGAAACCGAGATGGAGGGGGTGGGGTAGATTGAGGGCGGTTTTCCACCTCGCCATGCCTATCAGCATCAAGAACCCCGAGGCCGACCGGTTGGCCCGCGAGCTCGCGACCACAACGGGCGAGTCGATCACCGAGGCCGTCACGACGGCCATCCGCCAGCGCCTCGTGCGCGAGACCGGGCGGACGCCGGAGGGTGTCCGGGCCGCGATCGACCGGATCGTGGCCGAGGTCGCCCAGCTTCCCGTCCTCGACGACCGGACGCCGGACGAGATCATCGGGTACGACGAGCACGGGCTCCCGAGCTAGGTGGTCGTCGACACCTCCGCGCTGATCGCGATCCTGCGAGACGAGCCGGAGCGCCGCGCCCTGGCAGACGCTATGACCGCCGCGCCGTGTCGGCTGTCGTCCGCGACGCTCGTGGAAGCCGGGATCGTCATGCAGGGGCGCTACGGCGACGGCGGAGCCGGGCGGCTCGACGCGCTCTTGATGCAGACCGGCGTCGCGGCAGTGCCCCTCACGGTGGCGCACGCGGCGCTCGCCCGGGAGGCGTTCCGGCGGTTCGGGAAGGGCCGCCACCCGGCCGGGCTCAACTACGGCGACTGCTTCTCGTACGCGCTCTCCGTCGCGCTCTCCGAGCCGCTCCTGTTCGTCGGGGACGACTTCGGCCAGACGGACGTGGACGTCGCGCCGTACTGAGCCGGATGGCACGGGCATCGGACGCTACCGTCCCTGCGAGAGGGGCGCCGTGTTCTGGAGTCCCCAGATTGAACCCCTCCGGCCTATGCCTACGACGAACTACACGACGACGCTCGATGCGGAGCGGCGGATCTCGCTCAGCGGCGACGGGCTCTACGACCGGTACCGGGTCCACCACCGCACCGACGGCGTCATCGAGCTCCGGCCCGAGGTCACGAGCGATGGCTCGCCGGTTTCGGCCCGGACGCTCCAGACCGTCGAGCGGTCGATGGTGTCGCTCGATAGAGGCGAGGCGTCGTCGGCCGTCGACCTCAGCGAGACGTTCCCCGACCTCGGCGGGAGCGACCCTCGGTCTCCCGGCGTCGCGGTCTCCGACGTGCCCCGGTCTTCTGAGGACACGGCCCACCGCATGCTCGCCGCACTCCGCCGGTCGGCCGTGCGCGCCCGTGAGATCGCGGCTCAGACCGGGACCCGGCTCGTGGTCGTCCGCGACGGTGTGCTCGTCTTCGAGCGCGTCGAGGACGCAAAGCCAGGGGGCGCGACGGAATCGTAGCATCTCGGCCCATGCTGGACGACAGTTTCTGAACGAGCGCCGCCACCAGCCCTCACATGGTCTTGCTCCGAGCTACTCGCCGCCTCCTGACGGCCAGCGCCAGCCGCGCGACCGGCCGACGGGGAACGGAGGCCCTCCTCTCGGAAGGTCCGCTGCCAGAGGTCGGGCCGCTGGGGACGTGGTACGCCAACGTGGTCTCGCTCCCGTTCCCCGGCCGCTCGCTCGTCCTCTTTACGGCGGCCGACACGATGCTCAGCGTCGTCGCTTCGGGGCGGTCGCTCCGGACGACGCTCCCCGTCTTCCAGCGTCGGGTCCCACTCTTGCTGGTGCGTCTGGGTCTCCCCGGAGCGTGGGTCGAGGCGCGGACTGCCGACCTCGCCGACGTCCACGTCGCCCGCGCGGGAGCCCAGACGGTCGACCGCAGGGTGCTCGGGACGATGATCGACGCGACCTACCAGATCCGGGCCGAGGCCGAGGCGGCGGGGTCGTTCGACGGGCTCGACCTCGACCGCGTCGAGGACCGACTGGCGGAGGTTCCGCTCGGTGCGCTACGGTCCGAGCAGTCGTCGCACGGGTTTCCGGCCGACGCCGTCGCCGAGCTCGCGAGAGCATGATGTTCCGGCCAGCGCCTCGGCCCGTCGAGGGGCAACCGTGTGGCGGTAGTGTGGCGCAAAAGGTGGGGATAGACCGCCTTCGGAGTCTCTCTACTCACGTGGGCGAGGACGCGCCGAACCCGAGCCGCTGGCGGCGGTCGGCGAGGATCTGGCGGCGGCGGTCGCGGACGGGCTCGGAGAGGAAGGACCGGTCGACGAGGGCGTCCCACGCCGCTCCGGCGGCGTCGAGGTCGGCGAGGACACCGGCGACGACGCGGTCGGTAAGACCGAGCCGCTCGCGGCCGTAGTACTCCACGAGGTGCTCGCGGCGGAGGTTCGAGCGCTTGCCCGCGAGGGGGAGCGCGAGCTCCTTGGGGTCGCGGAGCACGGCGGCCGAGGCGACGAGGTCGTAGGCCGGCGACAGGCGACGGAGCCCGTCCCGGCCCGTCAAGACCGCGAGGTTCTTGAGGTGCATGTCCTCGTTGCCGGTCAGGAAGGCCACGAGCGTCCGGCGGAAGAGCTCGACCTTCTCGACGGCCGGGAACGTGCAGAACCGTTCGACGGCGGTCGCGGCCCGCTCCATCGATGCGTCGTACTTCGTCTCGCGGTCGAGGCCGAGGAGCTGGCCGAAGTCCTCGACCGCGAGCTTCTCGCCGCGTCCGACCCGGTCGAACCGGCGGACGGCGTAGACGAGAGCGCCGGGGTTATCTCCCTCTCCCTGCGCGTAGACCAAGCCGTGGTCGGCCGTCTCGACCCCGGCGGCGGCGGCCAGGCGCATGGCCAGGTCCTCGTTCGCGGGGATTTCGGGGTAGGCGGGGTTGTCGGGTTTGAGGATCCACCGCCCACCCGTCGTGACGACCTCGAACCGGCCCTCGGCGGGGCGGAGGACGGCGCTGACCTTGGGCTGGACGCCCCCGATCGACATCCGGTCGGCCCGGGCCGCCGCCTCCTGGACGAGTTGGGGGGCGGTAAACGCGAGGGGGTCGAGGTGGGTGAGGGTCCGGGCCAAGCGGCGGAGGCCGACGGCCGAGTAGAGCGGCTCGGCGGGCGCCAGAGGCTCGTACGAGAGGGGGCAGCGGCGGGGGGCGTCGCTCACGGGGTGCCCTCTACGTCCGGGAAGACGGAGGCGGCGCCGACGGGGTCCTCGCCGACGGCGAGGAGCTGGCCGAACAGGTCCGACCGGTCCAGCTTCGCCTGGCGGAGGAGGGCCTCGAGCTGCCACCCCTCGGGGAGCAGGCCGTCGAAGAACGGGGGGAACCGGTCGAACCGGTACGGCTCGGGGTCCACGGGGAGCGTGAGCGAGACGGGCGGTCCGCCGTAGCCCGGCTCGTAGGCGAAGGTGTAGCCCCCGTCCTCTTCCCGGAGACGCCCGGCCAGGACGCCGTGCATGAGAACGCGGGCGCTACGCATCGGCCTCACCGGACGCCGTGAGGGTCCGCTCGAACTCGGCCACGAGCGGACCGTCGACGCGGAACGTGAGGTTGAGGACCCCGAAGAGAGCGAGGAGCGTGTCGAGCCGGACGGTCGGCTTGCCGTGCTCGGCCTCGTAGATGGCCGTCTCGCTCACGCCCGAGAGGTCCGCGAGCGCGCGGCGAGAGAGCCCCGCGCGCACGCGGTGGTAGCGGAGGAGGGGACCGAGGGTGTCGGCGCGCATGGCGGTGCCGCCCGAGCGGCAAAAGGGGATGAGTGGACTGGCTACGATAGGCCAATCTAGTGTAATTTGCTTCCGCAAAGGCAAAAATGGTTTACTTCCACGGGCGACTTCTGCTCAGATGGGTACGAACCCTCTCGTTTGCCACTGGAGCGGCAATTCGTGAGTGTCACGGCGGAGATCCGTCGGTCTCCGCGTTCCGCCGCACCCGAGCCCGTTCTTCTGCCACGAGAGCCGAGGGAAGTGAGGGCGGGCTGGCAACTGGGTCGCTCCCACGGGTGTTACGAACACCGATGGAAGCGACCGGGGCCACCCTCGGGCGGTGTGGCTACGGGACCGCGATGAAGAGCCGGAGCCAGGCGGCGAAGAAGGGGTCCTCCAGCCGGTACCGGACGGCCCCCTGGGTCTCTTGCTCGCGCGCGACGCCCGCCTTGACGAGCGCCTTGACCGCCGTCCGCATCGTGCTCGGCGAGGCGAGGTCGTAGGCCCGGACGACGGCGCCGGCGTAGAGCCCCGTCCCGCCCTCGGCGGCGACGGCCAGGAGCGCCTTCTTCTGGGTCGCGCTCAGGCCGTTCCACGTCTGGGTGTAGAACGGGTCGTCCCGTCGTGCGAGCTGCTCGAGCGTGGCCCGGACGCGCTCGGCCGTGACGGCGGTCCCGTCGGCGCGGGCCTCGGCCCAGACGTCGCGAGCGAGCCGCTGGACGTTGTACGGGACGTCCTCGGCGAGGTCGAGCACGGCCTCGACGGCGGCGTCCTCGACGTCGAACCCGGCGTCCTCGAACCCGGCCCGGATGAACGGGCGGAAGTCGTCTCGGGGGACCGGTCCGACGAAGAGGCGAGCGCCGAGCCGGTAGAACGGGCGGCCCTCGTCGCCGGTCATCTCGGCCAGCATCCGGGTCTTGGACCCGGCGAACACGTAGCCGACGTGGTCGTGGGACTGGACAGCGGCGCGGACCTGGCCCTCGGCCGCGACCCCTCCGTCCTCGACGACCCGCTGGAACTCGTCGATCACGACGGCAACGGGCTTGCTCGACGTGGCCGCCAGCCGGTCGAGCCCGCCGAGCGCGTCGGACAAGAGCGCGGGCTCGGTCTGGCCCTTCGCAGCCGTGAGCGAGGCCGAGAAGGTGTCGCTGAGCGGGTCGTACGAGAGCTGGGGGCGAAGCGCGCCGAACGCCTCCTGCACCCGCTTCCCCGCCTTGCGGACGGGGCCGGTCAGCGCCTTCGCCGCATCGGACACGACGCGCTCAGCGAGCGTCGTGAGCGTGGGGTAGGCCTCGGCGTTGTAGCGGAGGACGACGGCGCCCTCGGCCCGGACCCGCTCGGTGGCCGCCCGCAGGATCGAGGTCTTCCCGAACCGGCGGGGTCCGATGAGGAACAGGCGGCCGCCGTCGGTGAGCGTCCGGGCGACGCGGTCGACCTCGTCGGTCCGGTCGACGATCTCGGCGCCCGAGAGCTCGCGGCCGTACTCGAAAGGGTTGGTCATCGCGGTTGCTCGGATCAGCGTTGCGCTAAACTACGCAATGCGCTTCGTCGCGAGCTCCACGCTCCACCCGATTCGTCCAGGCGGCGCGGACTTCGCGCTGGTAGGCCCGCCTTTTCTCGTACGACTCGGTCGCGCGAGCGACCTGGTCCTCGCGCGGAGCGCCGACCCGACCGGATGGAATCATCCCGACGAGGACCACGTCGCCGTTTGCCCAAGGGGTACCTGCGACGACGCCAGTCGTGCCGTGGGGCCAGGGCGCGCGCCGACCGCCTCGGCGTAGAATGGGACCCCAGACACGCGGCGCACCATGGGCCTGTTCGACGACTTCCGGATCACGTCCGGCCCCTTCGAGGGGGACCGGTACCAGACCAAGGACCTCGGCCGAGCGATGAGGGTCTACCGGGTCGGCGACTCCGCCGTGCTCGAGGAGCAGACCGTGCACTACGAGAAGAGGCCCCTCACGGACGAGCGCCGCGAAGAGCTCCGGGCGCACGTCGAGGAGAAGGGGGAGGGGCTGCTCAGCTTCCACGAGCAGTACGCGCTGGAGAAGGGGTACGAGAGCGTCGAGACCCACCGGACGTGGGACCCCGAGACGTACACGGGGACGGCCCACGTGTACGGCCGCGCCTCGGGGGCGGGGGAGCGTCTCGACCTGATCCTGGAGTTTAGGGCAGGCGTCCTCGTGTCGCTGCGCAGGGGGCAGGAAGTCGACGAAGAGGGGCGGTGGAGCACGCTGCCCGTGGGGCCCTCGCACCCCCCGGCCTACGAGGGTCCCGTGACCGTCGTCGTCGGTCCGACGGCCGATGAGATCACCCGGGCCTTCCCCTCCGCGCGCACGTTCTAGCCGTGATCACGACCGACGTTGAGTACCAGCGCGTCCTCCAGCGCCTAGCCGAGGACGCCGCCACGCTCCGCCGCCAGCGCCAGGCGCTCGTCGAGTCGGGCCTGAGAGGGGACGAGCTCGACCGGGCGATGGCGCCGCTGCTCTCGTTCCACGCGGGCCGGGGAGAGGAGGTCGAGGCGTACGAGGCCGGACGTCCCCCTGGCGACGGGGGACGCCCCGCGTGACTCCTACCGCGTCGCTCGCTACGCACGGCGCGTAACGCGCGCTGCGTAACGGGGAGACCACGCCGCGAAACTAGGACGAGCGGAGGAGGTAGATTGCGGACCGTTTTCTACCTACGTCATGGCCCTCAGCATCAAGAACCCCGAGGCCGACCGGCTCGCGCGCGAGTTGGCAGCGGCGACGGGCGAGACCATCACCGAGGCCGTGCTCGGCGCCATCCGCGCGCGGCTCGTCCGCGAGACCGGGTGGAGCGCGGAGGGCGCCCGGGCCGAGATCGCCCGCATCCAGGAGCGACTCGCCACCTCCCCGGTCCTCGACGACCGGACGCCGGACGAGATCATCGGGTACGACGAGCACGGCCTTCCGACCTGATGGTCGTCGACACATCGGCCCTCGTCGCCGTCCTGCAAACCGAGCCCGAGGCTGACGCGCTGATGGAGGCCATGCTCGCGGCGGTCTCCCCCCGGGTCTCGTCGGCGACCCTCGTCGAGGCCGGGATCGTGATGCAGGGTCGGCACGGGGACGCCGGCAGCCGTGACCTCGACACGCTCCTCGCCCAGGTCCGTGCCGAGGTCGTCCCGCTGACGGCGGCACACGCGGCGGCGGCTCGCGAGGCGTTCCGGCGGTTCGGGAAGGGCCGCCACCCGGCCGCGCTCAACTACGGCGACTGCTTCTCGTACGCGCTCTCCATTGCGCTCTCCGAGCCGCTCCTGTGCGTCGGCGACGACTTCGGCCAGACGGACGTGGACGCGGCGCCGTACTGAGCCGGGGCGGCGTCTTCGGGGCCGTCGTTGCCGTTGTCGCAGAGGCCGTCCGCGTATCATCCGGTACGGACGCACGAGGTTGCCATGAAGGACTACACGGCGAAGCCCGACGCGGAGGGTCGGCTCCCGCTGAGGGGCGACGCGCTCGCCGCTCGGTACCGGGTCCGCCACCGCGCCGACGGCGTGATCGAGCTCCAGCCCGAGAGCGACCCGCCGATCTCCGACCGTACGCTCCAGACCCTCGGACGGTCGGTGGGGGCGCTCGGGAGAGGGGGGGCGTCGGCGCCCGTCGACCTCGACGAGACGTTCCCCGACTTCGACGCCGACGAGGGTCTCGGACCGAACGCCCGCGCCGCGGCCGTCGCCGAGCTCGCGGCCGAGATCGAGCGGCTCCGGATCGAGGCCGGGTACACGACCGACGAGCTCCTGGAGAGCCTCCGCGGCGAGCGCGAGCGGGCCACGAGGGAGCGGTACGGGGACGCGTTCGTCGACGGGCTGGCGGCGCCTCGTTCGGAGGCGTAGCCCCTTCGCGTCGGTGACGTGGGACCCCCTGCCGCTCTACCCCACGCCCCACATCCCGTGGTCGAACCGGTCGCCGGGACCGTAGGAGCCTCAGAGCTGGAGGACCCGCTGGACTTCCGGCCGACGGGGCCACGCCCATGGCTCGTGCCGGACGGTCTCGCCTGCCACCGTGGTGGCATGCCACCACGGTGGCGAGCGGGCTCCACGCTGCGAGGGGGGTGCAGATCGGTAGTCTGGGACGGCCCACGACGGTAGCGTTGGGGGCTCCCCCCGCAGCGGGGCGGGTCTCTGTCACCGAGCGGGCCTCGTGGTACGTGTTGCATTGCGTCGGTACAAGAGGCCAATGGCCGACGATCTGTGACGCACGCCGACCGCCTCCTCTCCCTCGCCCGAACGCGCGGCGTCCTCCGCTCGAAGGACCTCGCCCCGCTCGGCATCCCCCGTCAGGCGCTCGCCCGGCTCCACCGTCGCGGCGCGCTCGAGCGCGTCGGGCGCGGGCTCTACGTCCTCGCGGGCGCCGACGTGACCGAGCACCACACGCTGGTCGAGGCGTCCCGCCGCGTGCCCCACGGCGTCGTCTGCCTGCTCTCGGCCCTCCGGTTCCACGACCTCACGACTGGCGACGGTACGTCGCCACAGGACCCGTTCGACGTGTGGCTCGCCATCGAGGGCAAGGCGCGTCGGCCCGAGCCGGAGCAGGTCCCGCTCCGCGTCGTGTACATGTCGGACGAGGCGTTCACCGGGGGCGCGGAGACCCACGAGCTGGAGGGCGTCGAAGTCCAGGTGTTCGGCCCGGCGAAGACCGTCGTCGACGGCTTCAAGTACCGGAGCCGGGTCGGCCTCGACGTCGCCGTCGAGGCACTCAAGGACTACCGCTGGAGCCCGGCCTTCGACGCCGACGCGCTCTGGCGCTACGCCCAGGTGTGCCGCGTCTCGACGGTCATCCGTCCGTACCTCGAGGCCGTCGCGTGAGTGCCGGACCCAGCGAGGCCGCGTCGGTCCGACAGCGGCTCCTCAACCGGGCACGCAGCGAAGAGGAGGGCGTGCAGGCGTCGCTCTCGCTGAACGGCCACGCACGTCCGTAGGACCTACCGGCCCTGAGGGCCGCAGTTCGTGAGCACGGGGTCGGGCACTATATTTGGTACCAGTCCGTAGTGACACGAACCCGACCGCATGGCCGCCGCCGACCGACCGAAGCTCTCCCGCAAGCACGCCCGTACGCTCGCGGCCGTCTTCGAGAGGCCTACCCGCGGCGACGTGGAGTGGTCGGCCGTCGTCGCGCTCGTCCGGAAGCTCGGCGCCACCGTCGACGAGAAGCGCGCGGGCTCCCGCGTCGCTTTCGCCCTCGACGGGCGGGTGTTCGTCATCCACAAACCCCACCCGGGTAGGGAGCTCTCGAAGGGCTCGTGCGAGTCGCTACGCGGCTTCCTCCGAGCCTGCAAGCGAACGCCCGATTCCTTCTCATCCTGAGCCCCCAGACGCCATGCTCAATTACAAAGGCTATCACGCGCGGGTCGAGTACCGCCCCGACGACAACCTCCTCTTCGGCCGCGTCCTCGACCTCGGCGACACGGTCGTGTTCGAGGTCGAGCGCGCCGCCGACGTTGAGGCTGCCTTTCGGGGTGCCGTCGACGACTACCTCGACTTCTGCGCTGAGATCGGGAAGGACCCCGACCGCCCGTTCAGCGGGCGGTTCAACGTCCGCCTCAAACCCGCGCTCCACCGGGCGGCCACCCTCGCCGCCGAGTCGGGGTCGGAGAGCCTCAACCACTTCGTCCAGACGGCCATCGCGCACGAGGTCGAGCGTCGCGGCGGCGCCGCTGCCTGACGACGTCGGACGGGTCCGCCAAGGCGTCACGACGTTCCTGTCCCGAGGACCTACCGTGGGTTCGAGGCGGGCCTCCGCAACTCCGAGGCCGCGT
This sequence comes from Rubrivirga sp., assembly GCF_049648075.1. Taxonomy (GTDB): domain Bacteria; phylum Bacteroidota; class Rhodothermia; order Rhodothermales; family Rubricoccaceae; genus Rubrivirga. The sequence goes on from NZ_JBARYR010000270.1 coordinate 11,049, forward strand.
TCAACCCGATCGTCGACGGGTGGCTCCTCGTGGACGACGCCGGCGACGCCCCCAGCCTCATCGACCGCTCGACGCCATGACCCCGACGCCCCTCGCGACCCGCAGCGTGACCCCTCGGGCGCGTCGTCCGAGGACACCGCCCGCCGCGTCCTCGACGCCCTCCACCGATCGGCTGCCCGGGCCCGCCAGGTCGCCGCCCAAACGGGGACCCGGCTCGTCGTCGTCCGAGACGGCGAGCTCGTCATCGAACCGGTCGAGGACCCCGCCGTTCACGAGCCGCCCCGTCCGTGACGAGGTCGGCGGGGTCGCCGCGTGGTAGGCACGTCCATTATTGCAGGTTCACTTCGTAGCAGCCGACCCGGGGCTCCCTCGGGATCGACGCTGTTGGCGAATTCAGGCGGCCCCCGCCAGCCGGGCGAAGTGGGACACCCGCGTGCCCGAGCGGGGCACCCCGTCGAGCCACGCCAGCGCCCGCTTGAGGTTCATCGCCGCGGCCGTCGCCACGTGTTGGAGGTGCGTCTTGGGGAGCCCCC
>NZ_JBARYR010000271.1:0-8441 GCF_049648075.1 Rubrivirga sp.
GCGTTCTGCAGAGTCGCCAGCGCGGCGTCGAGCCCGGACTGAGCGTCCGTGACGGCTTGGTTCGCGTTGTCGCGGTTCGAGACCGCGCCCTCGAGGGTACCTTGGGCCTCAGTCACCGCCTGTGTGGCCGCATCGAGGGCGGACTGGGCCGAGGCCGCCGCGCTCTGGGCGTTCTCGAGCAACGCCTGAGCGTCCTCGAACGACCCAAGTAGATCGGAGTGTGCTTGCTGGGCAGAGCTGAGGTCGCCGGCCGCGTCGCTGTACACGTCTGCCGCCTCGTCTCGTAGCTGGCGGAGCTCGGCCATCCGAGCGTTCCAGGCTCCGACGTCACCGGCACACGTCACGTCCCCGGCCTCGCCGGGCTCGATCGACCGGCGCAGGTACGCTGCGGCCACCTTGGTATCGAAGCTGATGACCCGGCGAAGGCTGACCTCGATGGGCTTGACCCCGCCGCTCCTCCCTCGGAGCGCATTTGTCCTCGCGAAAATCTCGACGCGCTTGTGGTTCGTCTGAAAGTTGACAGGTGTGTCGATGCCTGCCCCGTCGGCGGCCTCGACGTACGAGACGTTGACGCGGACCTCGACGGGGAGAGAGTGCCCGTCCGTGGTCGTGAGGTCAACCGACTGCCAGTCGTCGCTGTGCACGTCGTCGATGTCGTCACACGCCGGAGTCGATGCGGAGGGCGTGGGGTTCAGGATGTCGCAGGCCCCTCCGAAAGCCGCGATCGGCGAGAACTCAGCGGAGTGGATGTCGATCAGATCGTCGAACGAGATCGTGTCGCGCTCGGCTACCGTTAGCACAGAGCCCAGGCCGTATCGGGCTCGAAGGCGGGCCGGCGTCGTCGCGGCGTCGAAGGCCCTGGAGTCGACGAACTCCATCGTGTGGAGCAACGTCCCCGCCACGGCCAGTTCAAACTGGTCCCGCACGATGGACTCAACCGTGCTATGCTGCGTCTCGACCTGGGACATCGTAAAGAGTCCGGCCGTGAAGATGGCCATCAAGGCGAGGAGGGTCTGAGGCATGCGAGGAGCGGGATCTTAGTACAGCCCCTACGTGCAGGAATCAGGCCCTTCAAGCCTCCTATCGCTCATGCCCCTACCGTTCGCCTGAATGGAACAGGTAGCCTCCATCTAAGACACCAATACCTGAGAACGTGCTCAAGGCCGGCCTCTAAGCGCTCAAGGCTTCACGGTTCGATTCGACCCATCCCGTGGGTAGAACCTTCTCCCGCTACTGTTTCGTTATCGAACCGACTGGGTGGCCCCTTAGTGCTCTCCTGCCGTCACGCGAAGCATTTCGTCGATGGACACCTCTCCGCGTAGCACCAAGACCCGAGCGGAAGCCTGCAGTGTCAGCATCCCCTCTCCCTCTGCGATCGTACGGATTTCGTTCTCGTTGATCTCGCCACCAGCCCCAACAATCGCAGCTTGAATAGCGGGCGTAAAGTAGAGAGCCTCAGCGCAAGCTCGACGTCCTTTGTACCCCTTCCCCTTGCAGTTGGGACAGGACGTACCGTGAGCGGCTTCGAACATCGGAGCTGATTCGATTTCCTCGTCTGAGAACCCCAACTCCGACATCAAAATCGGGTCACGATCCGTGTATGGGCGCTTGCAGTCATCACAAAGCGTTCGAATCAATCGCTGGGCGACGACCAAATTGATGGCGTACGCGATCAGGAAGGGCTCGAGGCCCATCTTGTACAGTCGCGAGACCGCACTCGGCGCGTCGTTCGTGTGAAGCGTCGAGAACGTGAGGTGGCCCGTGTTGGCCAGCTTGATCGCGAGCTCGGCCGTGGGTTTGTCGCGCATCTCACCCACCATGACGACGTCGGGGTCGTGCCGGAGGATGGATCGGAGCGCCTGCTCGAGGGACAGCTTGTGGGAAAGCTTGATCTGCCGGACTCCCGGGATGATGTACTCGACCGGGTCCTCGACCGTGAGAACGTTCACCTCCGGCGTGACCACGTTTGACAGCGCCGCCACCAACGTCGTGGACTTTCCAGACCCAGTCGGGCCGGTCAGGATGACCATGCCGTGCGGCTGACGGATCGCCTTTCCAAACTGGGCGAGCGCGCCCTCGAGGAGTCCGAGCTTGCCGAGGTCGGTGATGACCTTGCGGTCGTCCAGGATTCGGATGACGATGCTCTCCGCCCGAACCTCGGGGTTCGCGTTCGCGATCGGCAGGATCGAGACGCGGTACCGGATGAGAGTGCCGTCGACGACGCGCTGGATGAAGCCGTCCTGGGCCATGTCCCTCTCGAAGCGGTCCACGTTGAGGGCGGTGTCCTTGAAGACGGCGAGCAGCGCCTCCGGGTGCCCCCTCTCCTCCGTGTGCCAGTGGGCTAGGCGCCCATCGACGCGAAAGTGGACCTCCGTCTGACGCTTGGCGTTCGGCCAGATGTGGATGTCCGAAGCCCCCAGCCGAACGCCCTCGATCAGGATGGCCTCCGTCAGGTTGAGGAGGGCCGACTGAGAGATCTCGGCCTCGAGTTGGTCCTCGTCGACGAGCGTCTTCTCGCCGGTCTCGAACGAGACGCCAAAGTCGACGTCCGGGCCGGTGTCGTTGGAGAGCCGCTCGAGGTACTCGTTCTTGCGGGGAAACGCGTCCTGGATGACGGCGTCGACGACGGAGCCCGGCGCGTAGCAGAGCTCGAAACGCTCGATCTCGAGGCCGTTGATCACCTTTTGCAGCTCGGGCCGCATGGGGTCTTCGGTGATGAAGACCAGCTTCAGGATGCCCGACGGCTGGTCCTGCGCGTAGGCGTACGGGATCGCTTTCAGCTCGATGAGACGGTCTCCCAATCCGTCGTCGAAGGACTCGATAACGGTCTTTGCGAACTCGGACTCCGGCTCGCGATCCTTGACCGGCGCCAGACGAAAGGCGTAGGTCGCGGCGGCCTGTTCGAAGACCGTGTCGCGGTCGACCCCGACGCTGATGAGCGCGCGCCACAAGGGGTCCCTGCTGGTGCCGCGCTTTCTCTCGGCCTCCGCCTCCGCGATCTGCTCCGGCGTCACCAAGCCTCGTCGGTGGAGGGCTTGCACGACGCGGTCCTGGACGTTCGGGAGTGCGATGACTGCCGGGACATCGGACGCCGACGACTCGACGGCCCCCGAACGGGACGGCACGACGGCCGTCTGCGTTCGAGAGTTCGGAGCGGTGAGCGAGGACATAAGAGGCAGGTGCGGAAGGATCTGGAGCGGCGGACTACGCGCCCGTGCCCATCATCTCACTCGAGGACGGACGGATCAGGGCGGTCTCGGCAGACAGGACCGTGAGGAAGGCGACCATGACGCCGATGAAGAGCCCGACGAACGTCTGGATGGTCTCGACGGCCGTCTTGAGCTTGAGCGTCGTCTCGCGTTCGTAGTAGTCCGCCATCTGCTGGGCGCTCTTGCGGACGGCACCGGTCTCGGCGCCGGTCTTGAACCGGGAGAGCGTCATCTGGGTAAACACGCCCGAGGCTTCGAGAGACTCCACCAACCCCGCGCCACGCGTCATCATCGCTGGGATCGTGATGGTCTTGACCTGGTGCTCCATGTAGCGGTTGCCCGACGCTTCGGCCGCCACCTTGATGACCTCGAGGTTCTCGCCCGACCCGCTGTAGAGGATGGCGAACACGCGGCAGAAGACCTCGATGTTGAGCTTGTGCAAGAGCTGCCCGATGACCGGAATCCGGATCACGTTCTTGTCGATGACGAACTGGCCCTTGGGCGTCCTGGCCCAGGCGACGAAGGCGATCACGAGGATGAGGAAGATGACGCCCATGACGCCCATGTACTTGTCCAGGAACGCGCTCATGGCGAGCGAGAACGTGGTCAAGGGCGGGAGTTCGATGCCTTCGAACGACGCGAACAGGCCGGCCGTCTCGGGCACGATGTACCAGACGTACCAGATGAACACGCCGATCGTGGCAAAGATGGTGATCGACGGCATGATGAGAGAGCTGCGAACGCTCTTTTTGAACTCGTCGCGCCGCTCGAGGAAGCGAGCGGTGGCCTCGTAGATCTCGGCCATGTTGCCGGACTGGCTGGCCACGCCCAGCATGTAGGCCGTGAACTTGCCGAGGCGGTCCTGGTGCTTCATGAAGGCCTGCTTGGCCTCCGTCCCGCCCTTCAAGTCGGACGAGATGTCGCGCAGGACTTGCTTCAGCGACTTCGAGGAGATGTCGGACATCAGCAGGTTCATGACCTCCGTGAAGGCCATCTTCTCCATCAGCAAGTTGGCCGCGAGGCGGACAAACATGATGACATCCCCCGTCGGCGGCTTCCGCTGAATGTTGAGCAGCGACTTCTTGACGGAGACGACCTCGAGGCCCATCCGCTCGAGCGCCTTCGTGATCTCGTCCTCGGCGTACGCCTTCTGCTCGCCCTTGACGAGCTCACCGGACTTGTTCTTGACCTTGTAGCGGAAGAGCATCCGCTCCTCGAGGTCGCGCAGGGTAAACGCGTGCTTCTCCGATAGCGAGGCGACCTTCTTCTCGGCCGTCTTCTTATTGGGCGCGTAGACCGTGCCCTGGACGGACTGGCCGCCGGCGGCGACGCCATTAAAACGGAACTCTGCCATCGGGAGGAAGCGGGGGGACTGAGGTATCGCCGGGTATAGTGTCGACTTAACGTCCTCGAGGGCGAGCGTCGACCTCGAGGGCGGGCTTAGTCGAGCGTGATGCCGCCGTCGAAGTCGACGATGCTCGAGTCGACGTCGTAGTCCGTGATGTAGGCCCGGACGCCGATTCCGGGGAAACGCTCGCTGACGCCAGTCACGACCAGCCTCGAGGGCGTCGCCTCGGTGATGGCGAACCGCCCTCGGACCGTCGTGGTGTCGAGGCCGAGCGTTCGCAAGCCTCGATCAGCCAGTCGCTCGTAGGACATGTTGCCGCCGGCATACGGGTCCGACGTGATCTTCCACTGGACGGCGTAGCCGGCGATGGCGAGCGAGCGGTCGATGAGGCCATCCGCCTCGTCCTGCCGGAAGCTCCGGTCGAGGGCGGGGAACGCAGCCATGACCGCGACCCCAACGAGGATGACGCCGACAACGAGAAGAAGAAGTTGTTGCTGACCCATGGGTTAGATCGTGCAGTTGTGGGTACAAGTAGAACCGAGCAGAGGCCTCTAGTGTGCAGTAGCTAGAACTATGACGGTGCAGGAACCGCCGTGCAAATCTCTATCCAAGCGCTTCGAATCCATCGAGACCGTCAAGGCGCAAAGTCGAGTACCGTCCTCGCAGACGCGCTGGACGTCAAGCCGTGGCCGTCCTCGAGGACGGACTCCCCGTCGTAGCGGACCAAGACGGTGCGCGTCGTGTCAGTCACCTCTCCCCACGCAGGAGTAGGCTCCCTCACGAGGATGACCTCGAGGGCGCGGAGAGGGTCGTCCGGGTGCTGGCGGTTCCAATCCGCCCACACAAACGCTGCGTAGTGTTCCCGATGCGGTGCGAACCGGTCCGACGCGTAGTGCTTCATGAGCAACTTCCGCCAGTGGACTGTCTCGTATCCAGCTCCCGAAGAGTCACGAGGTCCGACACCGACAACTCTCCCCCGCCGACCTCCCGTTGTCGTCGCCGTCACCTCGTACCAGACGTCGGCGCGGGACGGGTTCGGAGAGAACATGGTCCAGTTCTGATAGACTCCCATCTGGTAGGCGACTCGGGCGAGGATCGGCTGCGTTGGACCAAGCACCAGATCAGACCCGCGTGGATCCACTTCCTGCCACCCCACCACTGCAGAGAACAGGATCAAAACAGTTGCGAAGGCCGATCGGACGGGTGACAACGCGCCTAGTGACGAGAGAGAAATCCGTTGCCCGTCACTCTGTCCACTCAGCGCCAGCCAACGCCCGAACTGAACACCGAACCAGCCCCAGAACGCTGTGGGAAGAACAACCAACCAACCGACGATGCAGACGTACGGGAAGAGACCCAGATCCATCGTCGCAATCAGCCCCCCGTGGAACCCGATGAACGTCAGCGCGGCCACCGTCCTTGAGGCGCCGGGACGAAATGGCGACAGAGCTAGCAGTGGCCCGAACGCCTCGAGGACGAGAGTCGCTAGCGTCCCTGCCTGAAGCAGAACGAACGGCGCACTCCCCACCCATTCTCCAAAAGGCGTGGTGTAGACCTCGAGGTTGAGCGCGTAATAGAGAGCGGTGAAGTCCGACCGCCACGTGGGTCCCGTCTTATGGAAGACGGAGACGAGGTAGACAGCGTAGAGTTGGATTAGCACGCCTGCCGTTGCAACGTTGAACACGTGGCCCCTCGGGACTAGAACCCTGTTCCGCCGGGCGTCGAGTGAGGCTGTGCTGCCAAGGGGCAGAAGGCAGCCCCAGAACAGCAAGAGCAGCAGGAGTCGGTCGCCAGCAGTGAGGACGAACGGGTTCGCATGGTGGAGCGAGAACAGCATCGCGGCCGACACCACGGTAGCGCCTCGCGTCCGGTACCCGATGAGGAGGGCGATTGCCGCCACAGCCGCCGCAACGAACAACGTGGCCTGCCATGCTGGGTGACCACTGAGAGCATGAAGCGACGGCTGAACCCCGCCCAACAACTCGTCGAGGGCGACTCGCGGGAGTGCTCCCCCGTCAGTGTAATGAGCGACAAAATGACGACTCCGACCAGCAAGGTCAGCGAGAAGCAGAGTGCCCAGCCCCATACGGAAGGCCGAGAGTGCGCGAGGATCAACTCCCCACACGTCTGTGATCAGGTCTGACCACTTGGTGCCACTGCTGCGGGTGGTCATCATTGACATGGAGTCCGGGTCGAGAGAGGGCTAAACGGCAAGAGCCCCCCCCGAGCGATGCTCTGGGAGGGCTCCTGTGTGGTAGCGCGGGCTGGATCAGCCGGCGTCTCCGGCGTCTCCGGCATCGCCAGCGTCACCGCCGCCGCCAGCCGTGCTGCTGGTCGTCGTCGTGATGTCGCTAGGCGTCGGACCCGTGACTGCGACCGTCACCTGGTTGTTCGTGTTCGAACCCAGACCGGTGCCCGTGATGGTGCCAAGGGCAAGGGCGTAGCAACCGTTCAGGTTACCGTAGCCAGTGCAACCCGTAACGGTGCCAGTGGCGTAGCCGAGGTCGGCGAACGTTGCGGTAGCGATGCTCTCGCCGTCACCAGGTCCACCGAAGGCCTGCGGCTTGAGGCTCCAGGCCTGGAGGTCGGAGGCGATGCGGACGCCGTCGTTGACCATCGCGTCGAGGTTGGCCTTCTGCTGGTTCTCGGAGAATGCCTGGATACCGACGACGACGGCCAAGCCGACGATGACGATGCCCAGAACGAGGAGGAGGAGTTGTTGCTGTCCCATGGTAGGAGGGTAGGTAGGGGGAGGGCGAAAATGCCCCGGGGTGGAAATGCCCCCTTGGCGGGGCGGTCAAGGGAGCGGCAGGGTGCCGTCCGTGTTCGGTGCTCCAGATGCGAGAGCCGTGCCGAACCCGCCCCCGGGACCGTGCCACCCCGTCCAGTCCCTCTCGTCGGTCACCGAAACGTGCCATCTGCGCCCACCATCAGCCCCTGAAGCGCCCTCGAGGGCGTTGCCGCGGTCGGGGGCCACGAATCGGAGTGGGTTCCGAAACGAAACCGACGGGTAGGATTCGCCCGGCCTCGAGGCCGGAATGGAACTCTCGAGGGCGTTCAGCCGTGGGCACGCCCCACTCTCCCCTCTCTCATGTCCGACTCTCAGCCCACACCCGACCCCAACAGCTCCACTCTTCAGTCTGAAGCCCAGCGTCTCGCCGATGCCGCAAAGGACCGTGCCGGAGAAGCGTTCACCGAGCTAAAGGTGGCGTCCAACCAGGTCGTCGATAAGATCCGCGAGCTGGTCGAAGACGCGAACGTCAAGCGCGTCACGATTCAGAAGGACGGGAAGACGATGTTCGAGATTCCGCTCACCGTCGGCGTCGGGGCTGGAGCCGCGGCCCTGCTCGCGACGCCCGTGCTCGCAGCCGTCGGCGCTCTCGCCGCTCTCGTGAATGACGTCACGCTCGTGGTCGAGCGCGACACGGACACCGCTACGGACGCCGTCGCCAATGCTGCGGACCCCGTCGCCACCGACGAGGCCGGCGACCAGGGCAAGACGGTCGGCAAGCCGTCGGGCGAGTAATCGACCTCGAGGACGAACCGGGCGCCGGCTCCATGACGACGGAGGAGACCGGCGCCTTGCTAGACCCGCTCGTCGAGCGGTACGAACGGACCGCGTTCATCGAGGACGACCCGGTCTCGGTCGTCCACGCGTTCGACGACCCCGCAGACCAAGAGGTGATCGGACTCTATGCCGCGATCCTCGCCTGGGGACGCCGCTCGGTCATCTTGTCGAAGCTGGCCGACCTGGTCGAGCGGATGGACGGCCGACCCGCGCAGTTCGTCCGCTCCTTCACGCTCGGGTCGTGCGCCCTCGAGGGCTTTAAGCATCGGACATTCTCGTCGGCCGACGCGGTGGCGCTCCCGCGGTCCGTGCGGGC
>NZ_JBARYR010000272.1:0-2565 GCF_049648075.1 Rubrivirga sp.
CGGTACAGCTCTCGGTCCCCGCGCTCGCCGCGCTCGGCGGAGCGGCGTTCCTCGCCGAGCCTCTCACCGCGCGCCTGATCCTGGCGACCGTCGTCACCTTGGGCGGCATCGCGCTCGTCGTGCGTCAGCGGCCGGCGATCGCGTCCGCGAACCGCGCCGCCGAGCCTTCCGCGAAGGGGAAGTAGAGCGACGGCTCGATCAACTCGAGCTCCATGATCGCGAACGTCCCGTCCCCACGCCGGACCGCGTCGACGCGGGCGTAGAGTAACGGCTGGTCGTGGGGCACGGCCTCGAGGGCGGCCCCGGCCAGTTCGACCAATGCCGGTTCGGGCTCGACGCCGACGATCCGGCCGCCGTACTCCTCCTGCACGCGGAAGTCGCCCGCGACGGGCGTCTTCAGAATCGCGTGGCTGACGGCGCCGCCGAACACAAAGACCGAGAACTCACCTTCCGTCACGACCGACTGGACGAATGGCTGCGCCATGAAGTCGCGGTCGGCAAACGTCGCTATCGCCTCGGCACTGTCGAGGTCGGGGCCGAGCCGGAACGCGTCTTCGGCGCACGCGCCCACGATCGGCTTGACGACGCCGCCCGCCTCGCCCCACTCGTCCTCGAGGGCGGCCAGCGTCGCGGCGTCGAGGTCGCGTCCCCAGGTGGTCGGGACGATGGGCACGCCGGCGGCCTCGAGGTCGCGGAGGTAGGTCTTGTGCAGGTTCCAGCGGACGACCTCGAGGGGGTTCTCGAGCCGCGTCGCGGCGTCGATCTCTTGGAGGACAGCGAAGAAGGCGTCGGGGTCGTTTTGGTAGTCCCACGGCGTGCGGATCACGACCAGGTCGTAGGCCGACCAGTCCGCATTGGTGCGCCACGGCACAAAGTCGACGGTCCAACCCCGGTCGGCGAGCGGCGCCACGGCGTCTCGGTCGTAGTCGACGTAGTGACCGAGGTCGGCCATCGTCAGGAACGTGCAGGCAGGCATGTGGCCCGTTGGGAGGAGAGACAACCTAGCCGTAGCAGAACGCTGGAACCGGCCCACACGAGTGGCGGCGGCGAGGTCGTGCGCCCTCGAGGGCGGACCTCTGGCGATCCCTCACCCAACGATCAGCTTCCAGCTCCAACACGGGGACGTTCAGTGCCGCACCTTCCCGTGTCCTGTCCCTGGACCGATGACGCTCCCCTTCCCGTCGCGCACTGCCATCCGCACGACTTTCGTGTCGATCGTGCTGATCATAGCGACGATCGCTCTGTTCTAAGCCCCGACCTCGAGGTCGCACCCGCCGCCGGGTCACGCCCCTGGGAGGATTACGTGTGAGAGGCACAGCTCAGAGTCAATGGAGGTGTGCCCACGTCGAGTCCTCTTCCTCTCGGTTCCAATCCCCCGCGATGAGCGACTTCGAGGTCGGTGTGCAGCCGTCCGTCTTCAACATTCGGCGACTGACCTGATGTCATCGCCCTCGAGGGCGAGCCTCTCGACTTCCAGCTAATAACCGCCGCGGGTTATACCGCCCCATGGATGAGGCTTGGTTTGACACTCAGGATCACCTGTGGCCGAGCTTCGTCGCCACCGGAGATGCCCCAGACGTAGGCCTCTACCTTCGAGCCGATAGGCGGATAGTCCGCTTTCGAGATCGGTACTGGCTCGTCTTTGATGTCGATAATTCGAACCAGCCCATCCGCCCCAGGGGCGCCAAGGTCAACAAAGAATCCAAACGAGACATGGTGAGTGACGACGCCCCGTGCGAAGCTGCCCTCCGGGAATCGTTGCTCTAACTCTGCGATGGTTTGATCAGACGCCATACGTGGCAGCGCGGTATAGCCAGGGTCTGTGTGAACGGTGCCACAAGACTCGTCCTCGAGGACGGCGCTATTCCGCGCCTTCCCAGGTCAGGATGTCCTCCTCGTTCTTCGTCTCGGACTCCGGCGCCGTGGCAAACTTCTCGTGCTCCGGCATCGGCTCCTTCTCCTCGGTGATGTTGTAGCCGAGCGCCTGCCACTGGTTTGCCAGATACTCGTTCCACTCCGCGTAGTGCGTCCACTTCTCGGGCAGCTCGTCGTCGGCGTAGATGGCCTCGACGGGGCACGCGGGCACGCAGGCGTTGCAGTCGATGCACTCGTCCGGGTGGATCACGAGGAAGTTGGGGCCTTCGTAAAAGCAGTCGACGGGACACACCTCGACGCAGGACGTGTGCTTGCAGTTGATGCAGGGCTGGGCGACGACGTAGGGCATCGGGGTTACCGGGGAGGCGTTGGCAGCGGCTAAGCTAGCGCGCTCACCCACTGCACCGGCCCGTGTTCCATCGTCTCGCCGCCGTTCTCGTCATCGCCCTGATCGCCTCGGGGTGCTCCGCGTCCCATCGACTCGATGAGGTCGCCCTCGACGGCCGCCGCGTGGCCGTCACAGCCGCCATCCCGCCGGCTCCCCGCGTCCAGGTCGGCAGCCGCGCCGAGTCCGGCATCAACCCCTACGACCCGATCGGGACCGCCGTCCGCGTCTCGACCTCGAGGGAGAAGCGCCGCGAGGTGCGCCGCGCCCAGGCCCGGCTCGACAGCGTCGTAGCGAACGTGGAC
>NZ_JBARYR010000273.1:0-8384 GCF_049648075.1 Rubrivirga sp.
GGCGTGACCTTCTTGGGATCGATGCCGTACCGGTTCATCATCTCCTTGATGAGCCGCTCGGTGTCGTCGGAGTCGTAGATCGTGAAGTCGCGCGAGAACCCGATCTTGTCCGCCTCGCGCCGCAGCACGCGGGCGAAGATGGAGTGGAACGTCCCGATCCACATCCCCTTCGCCTCTCCCCCGACCAGCTCACCGACGCGCTTCCGCATCTCGCGGGCGGCCTTGTTGGTAAAGGTGAGGGCGAGGATCTGACTCGGCCACGCCTTCTTCGCGGCCAGCAGGTACGCGATCCGGTGGGTTAGCGTCCGCGTCTTGCCCGACCCCGGCCCCGCGATGATCATGACGGGGCCTTCCGTCGTCTTGGCGGCCTCGCCCTGTGCCGGGTTCAGACCGCCCAAGAGCGTCTCGGCGGCCTCGAGGTCGGCGGAGGAGGGCTGGGACGGCGTGGAGCGCGGAGCGGAGCCGTCAGGAGCCGGTGAGGGTCGGAGTGCGAAGGTCTTCATTGCATCGGAAATCTCGTCCTCGAACCTACGCCGAGCGGGGCGCCCTCGAGGGCGCTCGGACGTCTTCCGTCGTCCTCGAGGACGCGTCAGGCTCCGCCCTCGAGGACGCAGTCTGGCGAGAGCGGAGCGCCGCCGCGTTCGGCACGGGTGAACCTCTCGTCCAGTCCTCTGCCACGTGAGCGTGACCCAGCCTCGAGGACGCACAATGGGGCCGCCAGCTCGCGCCGACGGCCCCGTCGTTCAAGACCTGGGTCGCGTTAGCGGGCGACGACCAACTGGCGCGTCGTCGTGAACCCGTCGCCCACGATGCGGACGAGGTAGACGCCGGCCGCGAGACCCGCGGCGTCGACCTCGAGGTCGAACGAGCCGGAGGCGTCGCCGTCGTGCAGGAGCGCGACTTGGCGGCCGAGCGCGTCGTGGACCGAGGCGGAGACGTGGCCTGGGGTCTCGAGCTCCACACTCACGACGGCCCTCGAGGACGCTGGGTTGGGAGCGATAAGGGAGATCGCGGCGAGGGCGGGCTCTTCCTCAGATGAAACCGTACCCGACAGATCGAGCGTGACAGGGATCACAGTCAGTGGGCTGGTGCCATCGTTGGTGCGAACCACGATCTCCGCCGAGAGGGTGATGCCCGAGGTAAGGTCCGTCGCGTCGAGGTCGACGCTGATGTTGCGGGAGTCACCACCGGCTAGCGAGCCCCGTTGGGTGTCAACCGCGATCCATTCGACGGGTGGCCGGAAGCGAATCGCTGAGTTCGACGTCAGAAAATCCTCTTGGAAGGCAACCGGGACACCAACTGTCCCGTCTTCGTTTTCGATGCCTACCGTGACGGAGTTCAACCGGGCGTTGTCGAGGGCGCCGTACTGAAACTCGATGCTCCCGTCCTCACTCATGATGACCTGGAACGTGATGGAGGCACGGTCATCACCGGCTAGGGCCACCTCGTTCCATTGTACGGCGAACCGTTCGTTGCCCTGCGCATCGTCCGGCAGGATTGCGGCGTAGACTCCGCCGGTGTTTAGATCGAGGTCGTCCCACAGCGGTGCGATAACGCCGTTTGGCAAACGCTCATCAGGAATGCGGACGTTGAGTCGGTCGTTGACCGTCTCGTTTCCGAAGTAGAGGAGCCCGTTCGTCGAAACGTTGATGCTGCGATACCCGCGACCGTAGTACGGGAACTGGAACGGGATCGTCAGCTTGAAGACGCCATTGTCGTTCGGGTCCCCCTCACCGGTAACTGACGAGCTGAACCGGAGTTGGAATTGGTCCGAGATGTCGGTGAAGCCAACGCTGGGGCCGCCGGCGTCGTCCGAGGTGGTTACGAAGTAGTCCACGTCCTCGACGATCCCCGACTCTGCCAACTGCACGTTTTGTAGCTCGACCGTGTAGTCCAGAGTTGAGGAGGCATCTCCGAGGTTTGAAATGGTGAGGACCTGGGAGTCTGTCTCCCCGGGATCCAGCGTCACGTCGATCGCGGTCGACGACAGGCCCGCGCCCGGCGCCGAACCGATCTCGAAGGCGACCGGGTTTACCACGAAGAAGCGCGCGCCGACAGGCCTGATCATGAGCCGCCCTTCGGTCGTCTCAACGTCAGGGATGGCGATGTCCGCGGAGCCCGTGTTCGGAACTGCCTCGGCGATGGTCTCGAACGTATCCCCGTTGTCCGTGGAGAGCAGGATGTCGACCTCGCTGACTCCGATGGGTCCAGCGTCTGTGCCAGCGACGTTCCAACGGATCGTGGTCGGCGCGCCAGACTCGAACACGACGGCCTCGTTGAGGGACGTGATCTCGAACGGCTCGCCGGCGTCGACGATCTCAATTTGAACGCGCCCCTCACCGACCGCGCCAGCACCGGACACGTTGTCACGGACCGTCAGCTGGAAGTTGTAGACGCCGGGCCGGTCCGGCGTTTGCTCGTCGATATCGTCGATGTCGTTGAAGATCCTGCCGAGGCTGGGGAACGTCCTCGAGGCCGTCCCGCTCGGAACGAGCGAACGGAAGAACGGGACGACGCCCTGCCCGTTGCGGTACCGGTCCATTTGCTCCCAGGTGTAGGTCAGGTCCGTGCCCGACCCGTCCGTCGCAGACCCATCGAGAGAAAACTGAGAGCCGAGAGGGATCGAGAACGCATCCGGCACGGTGACGACGGGGATGTCGTTTCCGGTCTCCGTCTCGGTCCCGCACGCGGCACCGTTTCCGTCTCGAACGTGGGCGTTCAGGAAATCAATGGAGCCACCGTGAAAGAAGAACCCGAACTGATCGCCTTCGCGAGTGAACCGAGCGAACTGCGGGTACGACATGATGGTGAAGCCGGGACCGGGCTCGAACCCGTTCCGCTCAAAGTCACCATCGTCCTCGAACTGGACCCACGAGTGCGGCCCGCCTAGCATGTGACCGAGCTCGTGGGGAAACACGAGCAGATCGAACAGCGAAGACGAGTCACGGATGTCGGACCAACCCTGAGCCTTCGCACCACTCACGCACGAGGCCTGAAGCCGGGCTAGCCCCCCCTCACTTCCGTATCGGATGAGGTGCCCGACGTCGTAGTTCTCGTCACCGATCGTCGCGTCGATCTCGTCCTGTGTCTCGTCAAGGAGCCCACCACCACTTGCCGTGAAGGGATCACTCTCGGAGTCGGTGAAGACGATCTGGTCGTTGTTCTCGACCAGCTGGAACGTCAGCGACATGTCACGCTCGTAGATCGCGTTGGCCCGGTTGACCGACGCGACCACTGCCGCGAGCGAGAGCTCTACGGTTCCCCCGCTTCGCTCGGTGAACTCGCCCTCGGTCGCGACCGCGAGACGGTACGTCCGAAGGGTCTCCCCATGCTCGACACGTCGCGCCCGATCGAACGACGGCTCGGCGAGCTCGCCCACGACGTCGTCGTGAAGGCTCTCCAAGACCTCATCTGACAAGAGAAGGTCCGAGCCCCGGAAGACCGCGTACGTCGCCACGTCTGTAGCGGCCGGGTCACCCATCGGCTCGATCACGATCGGGTTGACGCTATCGAAAAAGACGCCCTTGATGCCGTGTGGGGTGACGGAGAACCGTCCGCTGAGGGACGCGCTCTGAATCGTGTACGTTCGGATGCTCGGGTAGCGAGCCTGGAGACCCGGAGCCATCACAGATGACTCGGTCAGGGTGACGTCCGACGTGCCGCCCTCGGGGAGGGGAAGTGGAAGCGTCGCGGACCGACGGCCGTTCGAGGATGGTTCGAGGGCGACACGCAGCGCGTCGAGGTCGAGTTGAACGACTCGGTAGTCCGCGACGTCCGTGCGTGCGGGGAAGCGAGACGCCGACGCGTCCGTCCAGAGGTCCTGAGCAACTGCAGGGAGCGCCAGAGACGCGACAAGGGCAAGGGATAAAGCTCTAAACACAGGCGTAGGGCGTAGTGGAGACGGGTCGACGCAGCGTGCGGACCTCGACGTACGAGAAGGTACGATACATATATCAAGCACATTCACCCACGACGGCATACACTCCCTGAGGACCCAATGGTGTCCCCCTCCACCCGACTCGCTCGGGCGAGAGATCGCTACCGGGCCACGACAAACGTCCTCGACTCGACGCCCCCCTCGGCCTGGACACGCGCGACGTACAGCCCCGGCGCGAGCGTACCGGCCTCGAGGTCGACCTCGAGGGTGCCCGCGACTGCACTCTCGAACGGGACCGACACCAGCCGGCCGAGCGCGTCGTAGATCGAGACGCGAAGGGGTCCGGGCGCCGCGAGAGTGACGTCGAGGTGGGCCGTCCTCGAGGACGGATTCGGCCGCACGGACGACACCCGCGCGGCCTCGAGGTCGGAGCCCGTCGCGACGGGCGTCCCGACCGTGACCTCGATGGGGACGACGACCCGGGGACGCGCCCCGTCGTTGGTCACGATGACGAGGTCCGCCGTGAGCACCTCCCCGTCTTGGTACGCCCCGAGGTCGAGGAGCAGCGGAAGGTCGGCAGATTCACCGCGCGCGAGGGTCTGCGACGTCCGGCCGAGTACGAGCCAGGGATCGCGGGGAGGAGCGAACGACAACGCCGTCCCGCTTAGCGCGAGAAGTTCGTTGTACGCGACCAAGACGCCTGTCTCCCCCGTTGCGCCCTCGATACCGATCGTCGACCCAGCCGTCACGTTCTCCATTTGACCGTACTGAATCTCGATGCGGCCTCTTGGAGAGAGCAGGACTTGGAACGTGTAGTCCCCATCTCCAACAGGACGGCCGATCCGGTCGTACTGGATCACGAAGCGCCCGTCGTGACGGAGTCCGGTAAACACGGCTCCGGACTGCAGATGGAGGTCCTCCCAGAAAGGAGCCACGAAGCCGTTCGGAGTGGAGCGAAGTGGAATCCGACTGTTGTACCTGTGCGTGAAGCCGCTCCGGCACTTGCCCGCGGAGCATGGCCCCATCAGGACGAGTCCGTTCGATGTCACGTGCAGAGAGTCGTAAGCGACGCCGTAGAAGCTGAACGAGAAAGGGAGAGCGACCTCCGCGGTGGCCTCGTCGCCCAAACTTCCCGGGTCAACCGGGACGAACTGAAGTCGCGAGCCGGTGTCTGAAATGTCGACAAAGGCGACGTCTGGGCCTCCCGTTTCATCGGACCACAGCGCCTGGTACCCGACGTCCTGGGCGGGCGCGGGCTGCACGTTGTGGAGCGACGCGGACACATCGAGCGAGGTCCCCGGGGCGCCGACGTTGGTGATAACGACCGCGAGTTCGTCTCGCGTCCCGCTCGCTCGCGTGGCCTCGACCTCGAGGTCCGACACTGCTGCCGCTGGAGCCGGGCCGATCTCGAAGGGCGCCGCCCCGACCGCGAAGTAGTTCCGGCCGACCGGGCGCACCATCACGCGCCCCCATTGTGTCGGAGTGCTGGGGACCGGGACCACCGCCGTACCCGTGTTCAGGGCGCCCTCGAGGGCACGCGTCCACGTGGCGCCATTGTCGAACGACAGCGAGACGTCGACTTGGTCCACGCGGCTCGAGAACGTCGCGGGGTCCCACGTCACGACGGCGTCGCTGCCCGGGGCGTGCGTCACGGGCCGCTCGTGGGACGTGACCCGGAACGGGCCGGCGTCGTCGTACACCGGGACCTCGACGACGGCGGTGCCCACGCCCCCTCCTCCTGGGGCGCCGTCGCGGACCGTGAGACGAAACGAGTACGTCCCCGGGCGGTCGGCGAGCCCCTCTCCGGGTCCCAACGTGCCGGCGAGCGCACGCTCGAGGTCGGGGAACGTCCTCGAGGACGAAGAGCCCGGGTCGAGGCTCCGGAACCGAGGGACCGGACCGCTCCCGATCCCGTACCGGTTCGTCTGCTCCCACGAGTAGCTCAGCCGTGTCCCCGACGCGTCCGTGGCGTCACCTTCGAGGACGAAAAACGCACCCAGTGGGGCGGGCGAGATTCGATGCGGGCGCGTCACCCGGGGTGCGTCATTCCCCGTCGCGACGACGGAGCCGCACCCATCGGTCCGGTTCCACCTGGCGCCCAGCATCTGGCGCAGGGACTCGCTGTGGTAGGCGAACCCGTACCGCTCCTCGTCGGGGAGATGGTAGGCCCGCTGCGGGTACGCCATGAGCGTGTGACCAACACCGGGTTCGACCCCGAACGAGTTGAACTCATCGTCGCGCAAGGATGAGAACGAGTGCCGCGCGCCCAGTTGATGGCCGATCTCGTGTGGGAACACGTAGAGGTCGAACAGCGACGATTCAGAACCGACGCCTGAAAAGGCCTCTCCCTTTAGGCGCAGGGTGCACGCCGCGCCGATCCGAGCGCGGCCGCTGTTCCCAGTCGTAAGCAGGTGCCCGACGTCGTACTGCTCGGCTCCGACATCGTCGTCGAAGACGTCCGCGGCCTCGGAGGCCAGGTCTTCCCCGGTCGCCGTGAATGGATCGGTGGCGCCGTCGAGGAAGACGAGTCGGTCATTGCCCTCGATGATCTCGAGCCGGACGGAGAGGTCGCGCTCGAGCAGCGCGTTAACGCGGTTGACGCTGACCGTCGCCGCCGCCAAGCCGAGCTCGATCGTTCCGCCGCGGCTCTGGGTAAACTCGCCCGTCGTGGCGAGGGCCAGGCGGAGCGTTCGGAGCGTCCCTCCGATCTCGAGCTCGTCGTCCGTCACCGGCCGGAGATCGCCCTCCAGGACGTCGTCCTCGAGGTCATGAGCACCAGGACCGGCGACGCGGAGGCTCGACGCGCGGTATACGGCGTACACCTCAGGCTCGAGGTCGTCGGACGAGCCGACGGGGTCGAAGGCGACGGGTCCGCCGGGGAGGTAGACGACCCCCGAGACCCCGTGTGGCGTGACGGCGATCCGGCCGGACGCCGACCCGGCGACGGCGTAGGTGCGGATCGACGGGAACCGTGCCTGCAACCCCGGCGCCAACACCGGCGACTCGACGGCCACGACCTCGAGGACGCCGCCCTCCGGCAGCGGAATCGGAACCCGCACCGACGCCGTCTCGCTCGCGTCCTCGAGGACGGCTCGGAACGCGTCGAGGTCGAGGTGGACCGGCCGGAACGTCTCGAGGTCCGGCCTCGAGGCCGCGCGGCCCGGCGGCAGATCGGTCCACAGCGCGGGCTGGCTCGAGGCCGACGCCGTGGCGAGAGCGATGAGGGCGAGCGTGCGAAGCATC
This sequence comes from Rubrivirga sp., assembly GCF_049648075.1. Classification (GTDB taxonomy): domain Bacteria; phylum Bacteroidota; class Rhodothermia; order Rhodothermales; family Rubricoccaceae; genus Rubrivirga. The sequence goes on from NZ_JBARYR010000273.1 coordinate 7,121, forward strand.
GGGGCCGGTCGAAGAACTGGAAGGTGAAGGCTTCGGAGTGGAGCGCACCACTCACAAACGGCTACCCTTCAACTTCAATAACGGCACATTGTTCGACGACGGCGTCCTCGAGGACGCTCATTCGTCATCCTCGCCCTCGACGTCGGCGCCGGGGCTAAAGCCGAAGATTGAGAACCCGACGCCCTCCTGCCGCTTCAGCATGTCCGACAGCGACGACCGGCGCACCACGTCCGACGACTCGACGGCGACCTCGAGGCTGTCGAGCGGGAGCGCGGACCGGCCGACCCGGAACGCTTCGTGACCCGCGTAGGCGTCGCGCGGGTTCCGGTACCGCCGGCCCAAGCGGTAGGCCGCGCCGGGCACGCCGGGCACGATCAGGTCCAGGATCGAGGTCTGGTAGAAGCGGACCGTCGGCACGCGGTTGCCGGGGACGTTGGCCGTGACGCGGCCTTCGCGCTCGAACCTCCGAGGGAACCAGACGGAGTCCACCAGGGCCGGACCCGCATAGACGGGCTCGTAGGTCCACCGGTACGACGCGTCGAAGTCGTCGATCGGCCCGGCGCGTCCGCCCGGCGTCAGGCGGAGCTCGGCTTCGGCGATCACCATGAGCGTGTCGACGACGCGGATCCGACCCGAGAGCATCCCCGGCCCCCTCGGGATCACCGCCAAGTCGAGGTAGCGCCGGCCGTCGGCCTCGATGGTCTCGCCCAGGCGGAACGCGTAGTAGTCGAGGGCGTCGGGCCGGGTCGGGGACGGGATCTGGAGCCCGTCGATGGTGATCGCGTCCTCGAGGTAGAGGTCCGGCACCGGCTCCATGCGCGCCCACCGGAACGGCCCACCGAACGGGCGGCGGCGGCGCGCGACGACCTCCTCCTGCAAGCCCGGTCCCCAGATCCACGACAGGTTGGAGACCGTCTCTTCGAGGCCGATGCCGACCGGCCGGACGTCGGTCACGCCGTCTCGTGCGAGCAGAAGTCGGGAGTAGCCCTCGGCGGCATAGGCGCTCATCCGTCGGCCGAGGTACTCCCGCCGGGCCAACAGCCGGCGCCACAAAACCTCGCCGGGCGGCTCGCCGGTCACAGTCACCTCGCCGAGAGAGAACGGCGACGGCGACAACCGGACCGTCCGCGTCACCGGCCCGGGCTCGGCCTCGAGGCCGAGCGGCACCTGCATTCCGGCGTAGCCCACGAACCGGACCACCACGACGGCCGGCAGCTCGACCTCGAGGGCGAGCCGCCCGTCTCGGTCCGCCGACGCGCCGACG
>NZ_JBARYR010000274.1:0-4913 GCF_049648075.1 Rubrivirga sp.
TGCCTTCGAGGACGGCACGACAGGGACACGCCCTCGAGGGCGCTAGCGCGTCGGCGCGATGAACACGGCGCCGGACCGTGGCGCGAGGGTCAACGCGCCGCCGGCCCGGCCCGGCCGAGGCCCCACGTTCAGCACGAGTGCTGCGCTGTCCATCACCGCGCCCACCGACACGCGCTCCGTCCTCGAGGACGCGTTCACGATCACGACCGCCGTCTCTTCTGCGCCCCGGCGTTGGAAGACCAACACGTCGCCGGACGGCTCCCAGCTGACGGTCCCCGTCGCGAACAGCTCGGAGTGGTCCCGGCGCAGGCGGAGGGCGCGTCGCGTGAACGCGAGCAGGTCCCGGTCGACCTCGACGCGGTCGGCCGGCCTCGAGGACCCGTCGGGGAGCGCCGTCTCGGGCTCGTACTCGAGGTCGGGCCAGAGCATCGGCTTGCGGTCGTCGGGGTCGTCGGCGCCCCACATGCCGACCTCGTCGCCGTAGTAGACGTGCGGCGCGCCGGGCAGGACGGCCTGGAGCAGACGGAACAGGCGGACGGAGCGGAACGCGGCGGAGGACGGCCGAGAGACGTCGTAGCCCGCCCGGACGCGGGGCGTCTCTTCGTTCTTGTACGGGACACCAGCGTTCTGGAGCGTCGTCGCCAGGCGCGGGGTGTCGTGACTGCCGGACATCGACACGAGCGCGGGCAGGAATCGGGGCGGGACGCTCGCGTAGATGTCGCCCAGCTCGGCCGCGACGTCGGCCGCCGAGACCTGGGGACCGTCCGGGTCGAGGAATTGGCGCAGGACGGGGAATGGTCGGTAGTGCATCACCGAGTCGAACGCGTCGCCGAGGTAGGGCGCCGGGTCCATCAACGTGTCCGGCCACCGCTGCCACCAGATCTCGCCGATCAGGATCGCCTGGGGGTTGACGGCCTTGACGACGCGCCGCATGTCCTCCCAGAACCCCAGCGGGACCTGCTCCGCGACGTCCAGCCGGAACCCGTCGACGCCGTCGGACGGGTCGCCGTCGCCGTTCGGGTCGAGCCAGCGGACGGCGACGGCGAGCGCGTGCGCCTTCGGCCCCGTCGCCAGGTCGCCGTCGTACGGGATGCCCTGCTCAGGATCGCCCTCCAAGCCGACCTTCAGGAACTCGGGCAGCGATGGAACGCCGGCCCAGCCGGTGTACGCGAACTCGTCCTCGGGTGTCGCCGGGTCGTCCCAGGTGTCGATCGCGTACCAGTCGGCGGTCTCGGCGTCTCGGCCGTTCTCCAAGATGTCCTGGAAGGCCCAGAACTGCGTCCCCGTGTGGTTGAACGACACGTCCAAGACGACGCGCATGTCGCGCTCGTGCGCGGCCTCGAGGACGTCCAAGAGCAGGCCGTCGGCGGCCGTCGTGCCCCAGGTCTCGGGGTCCGTCGGGTCCTCCAAGGCGATCCGGTCGCGGTCGCCGGCCGGGTCCGGGCCGAAGTGCGGGTCGACGTGGCGGTAGGTCCGCGCGTCGTACTTGTGCAGGCTCGGGCTGTCGTTGACGGGGTTGAGGTAGAGCGCCGTCACACCGAGGGAGTCGAGGTAGGGCAATCGATCGAGGACGCCTTGCAGATCACCGCCGTAGCGCCGGGCCTGAACGGTCACGTAGAACGCGTCCGGGCGCAGCGAGCGCTCCCAGGCGTCGCGGGCGTACCAGTCCGAGGTCCAGTCCCGGACGGCCCAGCCCGCGCCCTCGAGGGAGTCGGTCGGGATGCGCGGATAGGCGCCTTCCATCGAGGACGGGATCGGGTCGTTCGCGATGTCGCCGTTGCGGAAGCGCTCGGGGAAAATCTGGTACCAGACGGCGCTCGAGGCCCACTCGGGCGGCACGTCGGGCGCCGGCGGTAGGTCGGGCAGCGCGAGCTCGGACCCGTCGGAATCGAGGACGCAGCCGGCCAGGGCCATCGAGAGCAGGAGCGCGGCGGGTCGCATCCCCGCAAGCTAGCGGAGGACGGACCGGCGGTAGCTTCGGCCGTCCCCCCGCCGCCGGGTCCGTCAACCTCGAGAGCCTGTTCTAAGCTCGCCGAGGGGACAGTCAGCCCTCCCATCCGTGTCGCGACTCGACGCCTTTTTCCAGACCGTCCGCGCCGAGGTCTCCGCCCTCGAGGACGACCCGCGCACGCTGCGCCAGTTTGGCCTCGTCGTGGGCGGCGTGCTGCTGACGGTCGCGGGACTCTTGCTGTGGCGCCGGGGCGCGTCGGCGTGGACGTGGGGGCTGGCCGGCGTCGGCGGTCCGCTGGTGCTCCTGGGGCTGATCGCGCCCGTCGTGCTCGGCCCGGTCCGCGACGTCTGGATGACGCTCGCCTTCGTGATGGGCGCCGTGATGACGCGCGTGATCCTGACGTTGGCCTTCGTCTTGATCTTCGTCCCGACGGGATGGCTCCTCAAGCTGTTCGGCAAAGACCTGCTCCGCCGACGCCTGGACCCCGACGCCGAGACCTACTGGATCCCGCGCGACGACGGCCGGCCCGACCGCGAGAGCCTGGAGAGCTACTTCTAACTCGCCCTCGAGAGCCGCGAGGCCGGCGCAGCCAACGCATCGCCCTCGAGGACGCCGGCCCTATGACCGTTCTCGGCCTGTCCTGCTTCTACCACGACGCCGCCGCGGCCCTCGTGCGCGACGGCGTGATCGTGGCGGCGGCTCAGGAGGAGCGATTTACGCGCATCAAGCACGACCCGGCGTTCCCCACGAATGCCGTCGGCTACTGCCTGCGTGAGGGCGGCCTCGAGGTCGCCGACCTCGACGCGGTCGCGTTCTACGACAAGCCCCTTTTGACGTTTGAGCGGCTGCTGGAGACGTACCTCACGTACGCGCCTCGGGGGCTGAAGTCGTTCTTGCAGGCGATGCCTGTCTGGCTCAAGCAGAAGTTGTGGACGCCCGACGTGATCCGCGACGGCCTCGGCGGCTACGACGGTCCGATGGTCTTGTCCGAGCACCACCGGAGCCACGCCGCGAGCGCCTTCTACGCCTCGCCCTTTGAGCGCGCCGCCGTGTTGACGACCGACGGCGTCGGGGAGTGGGCGACGACGAGTTGGGGCGTCGGCAACGGATCGGGCCTCGATCTCAGGGCCGAGATCCACTTTCCCCACTCGCTCGGGCTCTTGTACTCCGCGTTCACCACGTTCTGCGGCTTCCGCGTCAACTCGGGCGAATACAAGCTGATGGGACTCGCGCCCTACGGCGAGCCGCGCTACGCCGACGCGATCCGCGAGCACCTGATCGACCTGCGCCTCGACGGCTCGTACCGGCTCCATGCCGACGCGTTCACGTTCCCGTGGGGCACGCGCATGACCGGTCGTCGCTTCGAGGAGCTGTTCGACGGGCCAGGCCGCGTCCCCGAAAGCCCTCTCACGCAGCGCGAGATGGACTTGGCGCGGAGCGTCCAGGTCGTCGTCGAGGACGCGGTCCTGGCGATGGCGCGGCACGTCCATGCGGAGACCGGCGAGCCCAATCTGTGCTTGGCGGGCGGCGTCGCGCTCAACTGCGTCGCCAACGGACGTCTGCTCCGCGAAGGACCGTTCGAGCGAATCTGGATCCAGCCCGCCGCCGGCGACGCGGGCGGAGCGCTCGGCGCAGCGCTCGTCGCCACCCACGAGTGGGCCGGCCTCGACCGGACCGTCCTCGAGGACGACGCGATGCAGGGCGCGACCCTCGGGCCGTCGTGGACCAACAGCCAGATCCAGTCCGCCCTCGAGGCCGAGGGTTTGCCGTTCGACGTCCTCGAGGACGAGGCGGCGCTGGTGAAGCGCACGGCTGAGCTGTTGGCCGATGCGAAGACGATCGGCTGGTTCCAGGGCCGCGCCGAGTTCGGGCCGCGAGCGCTTGGTGCCCGCTCCATCCTGGCCGATCCGCGCGACCCGGCCGTGCAGCGCCGGGTCAACCTGCAAATCAAGTTCCGCGAGAGCTTCCGCCCGTTCGCCCCGTCCGTCCTCGAGGACCGAGCGGAGGAGTTTTTTGACCTTGGGGGTTCGGGACTGGGGATTGGGGATTGGGGAAACGCGCACCCAACGGACGGGAGCCGACCGGACGAAACACCCCAACCCCCAACCCCCAACACCCAACACCCAGTCTCCCCCTACATGCTCTTGGTCGGCCCCGTGCGTGGGTCGCGGGTCGAGGGCGAGGGGTTGGACCGGCTCGGTCACATCGAGAGTCCGGTCCCGGCGGTCACGCACGTCGACGGCTCGGCGAGGGTTCAGACGGTGACGCGCGAGCGCAACGGGATCTACTACGACCTGATCAAGGCCTTCGAGGCCGAGACGGCCGGACCCGACGGCCGGGGCTGCCCGGTCTTGGTCAACACGTCGTTCAACGTGCGCGGCGAGCCCATCGTCCACTCCCCGACGGACGCCGCCCGCGTGTTCCGGCGGACGCACATGGACGCGCTCGTGATCGGGCCGTTCGTCGTCACCAAATCGATGTTGCCAGAAAGCGAGCGCGAGCCGCTCTCGGCCGACGAGATCGAGGCGGTCTACGGCCTCGATTGACGCGCCTCGGTTCCGACCCCGGATCGAGTCCGGGCCAGACTCTCAAGGCCGGACGTGCGAATTCGACGCGGGAGGGATCCTAGGGCACACAGTAGGGTATGTTGGACCTGACCGAGCCCGTGGTGGCCGCCTTTCGGGCGCGTCGTCTCGGGCTCTCCTTTTCATGGAGCACGCGGGGCCGACAGATCCGAGTCGAGCTTTCTGGCCCACCCGTCTTTCGCTTTCAACCCCTGTCGGCGCTCCTCGCATTCCCCGTAGAGACAATGAAGAACATTTATGTCGCCAACCTCCCGTACAGCACGGGAGACGACGAACTCCGCTCCATCTTTGAGGAGCACGGCACCGTCGACAAGGCAACGGTCATCAAGGACCGTGACACCGGTCGCTCGCGTGGCTTCGGCTTCGTCGAGATGAGC
>NZ_JBARYR010000275.1:0-7292 GCF_049648075.1 Rubrivirga sp.
GGATGACCGTCGAGCAGCTCACGACGACCGGCCTGAAGGGTGCCGGCGGAATGCTGGGCATGGCGTTCGTGCTGCTGCTCGCCTTGGCGCTCGGTGCGATCACACGAGAGCTCGGCGCGGGCATCTATGTCGCGTCCGGCGTGGCCGAGGCCGGCGTGGGGCCGGCGCTCCTGCTCCCACTCGTGTTCCTGACTGGCGCGTTCGTCGCGTTCTCGACCGGGACGAGCTGGGGCACGTTCGCCATCATGATTCCCATCGCCGTCCCAGCGGCTGCAGCCCTCGGCCTGCCCCTCGCGCCGTTCCTGGCCGCGTCGCTCGCAGGCGGCATCTTCGGCGACCACTCCTCACCGATCTCGGACACGACCATCGTCTCGAGCCTGGCCGCTGCGACGGACCACATCAGCCACGTCCGAACACAGCTTCCCTACGCCGCAATCGCAGGCACCGTCGCCATCATCGGGTTCGCGATCATCGGCGCGACGTTGTAGTCGTCCTCGAGGCCGTGCCGCACGACCGAGGTCGGCTCGTTCGCCCTCGAAGTCGCACGCGGTGGCCGTCCTCGAGGGCGCCGAGGTAGGTTGGCCGACCCCTCGTCCTCGACATGTCCATCGATCCCCTCGCCGGCCAGCCCGTCCCCCCGAGCCGCCGGCCCGACGTGTCGCGCATCGTCGCGGCCTATTACACCCAGGAGCCCGATCCCGGGGACGCGACGCAGCGCGTGAGCTTCGGGACCTCGGGCCATCGAGGGCGCTCCCAAGACGGCGCGTTCAACGAGCCGCACGTCCTGGCGATCAGCCAGGCACTCGTCGAGTACCGAAAGGGGGCGGGCGTCGACGGGCCGCTGTTCGTCGGGTTCGACACGCACGCCCTGTCGTGGCCCGCGTTCGTCTCCGCCCTCGAGGTGTTCGCCGCGCACGGCCTGGAGGTCGTGGTCCAGGACGGCCACGGGTTCACGCCGACGCCCGCGATCTCGCACGCCATCCTGGCGCACAATCGAGGACGAACGACCGGCTTGGCCGATGGCGTCGTGATCACGCCGAGCCACAACCCGCCCGGGGACGGCGGCTTCAAGTACAACCCGACGAGCGGAGGCCCCGCCGGAGCTGACATCACCGGCCCGGTCCAGGCTCGGGCCAACGCCATCCTCAAAGCCGGCCTCGATGACGTCCAACGCGTCCCGTTCGCCCGCGCCCTCGCGGCCGATACGACCCACGCCCGAGATCTGGTCGCGCCCTACGTGGACGACCTCGACGCGGTCCTCGATCTTGGGGCCATCCGCAGCGCCGGCGTCACGATCGGTGTCGACCCGCTGGGCGGTGCGAGCGTCGGGTACTGGCCCCGGATCGCGGAGCAGTGGGGCCTCGACCTCGAGGTCGTCAACCCCGTCGTGGACGGGTCGTTCGGGTTCATGCGGATCGACCGCGACGGCAAGATCCGGATGGACTGCTCGTCGCCCTACGCGATGGCGGGGCTGGTCGAGCTCAAGGACCGGTTCGACGTCGCCGTCGGGTGCGACCCGGACGCGGACCGGCACGGGATCGTGACGCCGACCGTGGGGCTGATGAACCCGAACCACTACCTCGCCGTCGCCGTCGAGTACCTGTTTCAGAATCGCCCGGACTGGCCCAAAAACGCGGCCGTCGGCAAGACGTTGGTCTCGTCCTCGATGATCGACCGCGTCGCGTCCTCGATGGGGCGGACGCTGGCCGAGGTGCCCGTCGGGTTCAAGTGGTTCGTGGACGGGCTGCTCTCGGGCGGCTACGGGTTCGGCGGGGAGGAGAGCGCCGGCGCGTCGTTCCTGCGCAAGGATGGGACCGCCTGGACGACCGACAAAGATGGCATCCTGCTCGCGCTCCTGGCGGCTGAGATCACGGCCGTGACCGGCACCGATCCCGGTCAGCGCTACGCCGACCTCGAGGCCCGCTTCGGGAGCCCCGTCTACGCCCGCATCGACGCGCCAGCGACGCTCGAGCAGAAAGCCGTCCTCAAGGATCTCTCGCCCGACGCCATTGAGGCCGACGCCCTCGCCGGCGATGCGGTGACGGCGACCCTGACGCGAGCGCCCGGAAACGACGCACCCATCGGCGGGCTCAAGGTCCAGACCGAGAACGGGTGGTTCGCGGCGCGGCCCTCGGGCACGGAGGACATCTACAAGGTCTACGCCGAGAGCTTTCGCGGAGACGACCACCTCGAACAGCTCCAGTCCGAAGCCCAGGAGATCGTCTCGGCCGCGTTCGCCAAGGCCGGTGTCTAGCCGACTCTCGTCCTCGAGGTCGGCCCCCTCGCACTTTCGTCCCATGATCCGACTCCTCGCGCTCGCACTCCTCACCACCGCTGCGACGGCGCAGACGTTCGAGGAGATCGTGCCGCCGGACGCTGAGGTCCAGGTCCTCGCGAACGGCTTTGGCTGGGCCGAGGGGCCGGTCTGGCGCGTCCTCGAGGGCGACCTCCTGTTCTCGGACGTCCCCGGCAACACGATCTGGCGCTGGACCGACGAGCACGGCCTCGAGGTCTACCTCCGCCCGGCCGGACGCGCGCTCGGGACGGACACGCCGGGCGAGACCGGCAGCAATGGGCTGATCTTAGATCACAACCGCCGCCTGTTGATTGCCGAGCACGGCTCGAGGTCGGTCACCCGGCTCGATGCCGAGACCTGGGTCCGCCAGCCGCTCGCGACACACTACGACGGTCGGCGCCTTAACAGCCCGAACGACTTGGCGCTCCACCGATCCGGCGTCCTGTTCTTTACCGACCCGCCCTACGGCTTGGCGGGCGGCGACGACTCGCCCCAGAAAGAGCAGCCGCACAACGGCGTCTACCGCCTCGATCCCGACGGCACGGTCACGCTGTTGATCGACGACCTGACGCGGCCCAACGGCGTCATCCTGTCGCCCGACGAGCAGACCTTGTACGTCGCCAACTCCGACCCCGAACGGGCGATCTGGCGGGCGTACCCCGTCCTCGAGGGCGGCGCGCTCGGCGAGGGGCGTCTCCTGTTCGACGCGACCTCGATGGTGGACCCCGAGACGCCGGGCCTGCCCGACGGCATGGCGATGGGCGCCGACGGGACCCTGTTCGCGACCGGCCCAGGCGGTGTCCTCGTCCTGACGCCCGGCGGCGAGCACTTGGGCACGATCCCGACGCCGATGCAGACGGCCAACGTCACTTTCGGCGATGACGGCCACGTTTTGTACCTGACCTCGCACGACCGGCTCCAGCGTATCCGCATCGCCGCCCGCGGCGTCGGCTTTTAACGCTCGTCCTCGAGGACGCCGCGTCGCATCGAGGCTGGCGCCGTTCTCGAGGGCGGATGTCGCACTGTGCTCGGTCACCCCCAGCTGAATGTCCCCACTCCTGATTCTAGCCATCGGCATGGCGACGGTGCTGGGTCTGATCGTGCTCGGCCGGGTCCACGCGTTCCTGGCGCTCTTAGCGGCAGCACTCGTGGTGAGCGTGCTGTCGCTGCCGGTCGCGGAGGCCGTGGGCGCGGTGGCCGAAGCGTTCGGCAACACGGCGGCCTCGATCGGAATCGTGATCGCGTTCGCGGCCGTGATCGGGAAGGCGATGACGGACAGCGGCTCGGCTGACCGGATCGTCCAGGCGTTCGCGGGCGACCATGACGGCCGAGTGGCGCCGGCCTTGACGGCGAGCGGGGCGGTGCTCTCGGTCCCGGTCTTCTTCGACACGGTGTTTTACCTGTTGGTGCCGCTCGCTCGGTCTGCTGCTCGCGCGACAGGGAGGGGCTATCTCAAGTACTTGCTCGCAGTCGCCGGTGGTGCCGTCGTGACTCACGCCCTCGTCCCCCCGACGCCGGGTCCGTTGGTGACGGCCGCCGAGCTCGGCGTCGACCTGGGAACGATGATGGCCGTCGGGCTCGTAATCGCGGTCCCCTCGACGGCCGCCGTGCTCCTGTTCGCCCGGTGGGCCGACCGCCAGATGCCGCTCGCGCTCCCCGACCCCGAGGAGACCGACGGCGTCCCTCTCGAGGACGTCCCGACGACGTTTCCGAGCCTGGGCGCGGCCCTTCTGCCGATCGTCGTGCCGGTCGTGCTCATCACGTCCGCGACGTTGGCGTCCGCCCTCGAGGTCGATGCCCCGTGGCTGGCAGCCGTCGGCAACCCGAACCTGGCGCTGGGCCTGGCGACGGTCGCGGCCCTCGTCGTCTATGTCCGGCAGCGGCGGCCGAGTCGCGAGATGGTGTCCGCCGCCGTCGAGGAAGCGCTGATGTCGGCCGGCGTCATCATCTTGATCACGGCCGCGGGCGGTGCGTTCGGGGCCATGCTGCGTGCGGCGGGCGTCGGCGACGTGTTGGCCGCGTGGGCCCAGGGCGGGGCTGGCGGGTTTATGTTGCTCCTTCTGGCGTTCGGGACCGCGAGCCTCCTCAAGATCGCCCAGGGCTCGTCGACGGTCGCCATGATCACGACCGTCGGCTTGGTCGGCGGCGTCGTAGCCGGCGCCGATCTCCCGTTCCACGCCGTCTATCTCGCGACCTCGATCGCGAGCGGCTCGCTCGTCGGCTCGTGGATGAACGACAGCGGGTTCTGGATCTTCGCCAAGATGGGCGGGCTCGGCGAGGTGGAGACGTTGAAGACGTGGACGCCGCTTTTGGCCGTCGTCGGCACGGTCGCGTTCGTGACCACGTTGCTGCTGGCCGCGCTCGTCCCGTTGGTGTGACCCGGCCTCGAGGACGAGGCTAGGCCGCGTGCACCTGGAGCTGTTCCAGCGTCACGACCTCGAGGGCCTTCGCGTTCGTCGCCTTCAAGACAACCGGTGGTGCAACGCCGGCCCCCAAGGCCTCCCGCCACCGGCTGACGCACAGGCACCAGCGGTCACCGGCCTCGAGACCCGGGAATCGGTACTCGGGCCGAGGCGTGGACAGGTCGTTGCCGCGCGACCGGGTGAACGCCAGGAACGCGTCCGTCATCACGGCACAGACGACGTGCGTGCCCCGGTCGTCAGGACCGGTCTCGCAGCGGCCGTCGCGGTAGAACCCGGTCAGCGGGTCGCGCGAACACTCCTCGAGGTCGCCTCCCAAGACGTTCTTGGTTGGGACGACCTGCATCAGGCCGTCTCGGTAGGGTAGCCCGCGCCGGTCCACGCGCGCCAGCCGCCGTCCATCGACGCGACGTTGGTGTAGCCCATCTTCCCGAGCGACTGCGCCGCGAGCGCGGACCGGTAGCCGCCACCGCAATAGAGGACGATCGGCGCGTCTACGATCGGCACGACGCCTTCAATGTCGCGTTCCAGGACCCCACGCGAAAGGTGGATGGCGCCAGGGATCCGCCCACGGCTCCACTCCTCGGGCTCTCTCGTGTCGATCAAGACGATGGGCTCCTCGGTCTCAAGAGCGGCATGGACGGCCTCGACGTCGGTCTCCTGGATCTCGCGACGCGCGGCGTCGACCAAGGCGACAAAGCGGGGACTGTGGGCCATCGGGTTGGAGGAGGGTCGGGGTTGGACGTCTACCGGCGCTCAGGTTTCCGGCCTCGAGGCCGTTATCCGCGGACGTCGAGCAGGAGCGAGCGGAGGCCCGGCACGCGCATCCCAGACCGGAGCGCGACGTCGCGGGCCGATGCCCACGGCTCCGGCAGCGTGATCAGCTTGCCCAGCCGAACGGCCTGCCGCATCGTCGCTTCCACATGGGAACGCCGCTCCGCCTCGTACGCATCGAGGACGCCGAGCGGAGCGCCCTCGAGGACGGACAGCAGGAGCGGGGCCAGTGAGGCCACGTCGCGTAACCCGGCTCCCAAGCCTTGTCCTAGGAACGGCGGCATTTGGTGCGCCGCGTCGCCCGCCAGCATCAGCCGTCCTCGACGCCACCGAGACGCGACCACGTCGTGGAACGTGTAGACGGCCGCGCGCTCGACCTCGAGGCCGGATGGGTCGACGTGGGGTGCCAACAACGACCGGATCGTCTCCGGCCGGGTCATGGCGTCCGCCGTCTCGCCCGGTCGGAGGCGGAACTCCCAGCGCCGCCGGTCGCCGGGGAACGGGACGAACGTCGTCGGGCGGTGCGGGTCCGCGATCTGCTGGAGCCGGTCCGGGAGCGGGAGTGGCTCGGACAGGATCGTGTCCACCACGAGCCACGGCTGCTCGAAAGAGCCCCCGGCCCACTCGGCCTCGAGGGCGGGCCGCACCACGCCTCTCGCCCCGTCGCACCCGGCGACGAGCTCTGCCTCGAGGCCGAACCCGTCGCCCCCGAGGCGGACGTGGTCTCCGTCCTCTACGATAGACGTGACCGCGTGACCGAGCCGGACGTCGACGGTCTCGAGGTCGGCGAGCCGTGCGCGCAGGGCTCGTTCGAGGGTGGGCTGGTGGATGAGCAGCGCGTCGTGACCGGGAGGTGGGCTCTCCGCCGGCCGTCCTCGAAGGAGCAGGCGCCCGCGGCGGTCCACCAGGTCGAACCCGTCGATGGGCCGGCCCTCGACCTCGATGCCGGCGTTTCGAACGACCTCGAGGGCATGACCGTCCAGGTGCGCCGCGCGGGGAAGCGTGTGCGGCGTCGTATCCCGCTCCACGACGACGACCCGGGCCCCGTTCATGCCGAGCGTCGCCGCCAACGTCGCGCCGACCGGGCCGAGGCCCACGATGGCGACGTCGAACGGGACGGAGTCAGACATGCCCCGAGAAACCCCACCGACCGCGCCCGGGTCCAACGCGCTCTCTTCTCTCCTCACCTCTCATGGCTGACAACTCCGTAAAGAAAATCGACTCCTCCGCCTCGCCGACCGGCGAGATGGGCCAGACCTACCTCGTCTCCGGCACGTCTGTCGCGATGCGGCTCTGGTCCGAGCCCGCCGGCACCGAAGGCGAGCCCCACACCCGCCCCTACGAGACCGTCGGCTACGTCGTGAGCGGCAAGGTCGAGGTCCACGTCGCCGATAGCGTGGTCACGTGCGGCGCAGGCGACAGCTACCTCGTCCCCGAGGGCGCCGAACGTCGGTACAAGATCACGGAGGACCTGACGGCCGTCGAGGCCACGTCGCCTCCGGCCCGCGTCAACGACCGCGACGACGCGTCCTCGAAGCAGCACGCGTAGGCTTCGCCGGCCCGGCGGCTCTCGAGGACGACCACGCCCCCGCATCGGCTTCGAGATGTGGGGGCGCTTCTTAGTTCGCCCGCCGGTACGATGTGGTCCCAGCGTATCGGACCGACGTGATCGAGCCGCGCTCAGCGAACAGGTTCGCCTCCGTGTGCAAGACGCAGCCCTCGACGCACGCCGCCGGCGCCGGCTCCTCGAAGCGGAGCCGCAGGCCGCTGCCCTCGAGGTCGGCCGCGAAGCGGGTCACGCC
>NZ_JBARYR010000276.1:0-5061 GCF_049648075.1 Rubrivirga sp.
GCGCGAGCCCGCGGCCTACCGCGAGACGCTGGGGCGCGTGGTGGAGGACGTGGCCGAGATGACGGGGACGGTCCAGGGCCTCTTGCAGCTCGCGCGGGCGGAGTCGCTCTCGCGGTCAGCGGACGCGCGGCTCGATGTCGGCGAGTTGGTCCGCCAGCGGGCCGAGCGCGTCCGAATTGACGCCGACACGAAGGGGGTCATGCTGGGGGTGACCGTCGATCCCGGCGTCCGTCTGGCGGCCGAGGCCGCGCCGCTGGCCGAGGTCGTGGACAACCTGTTGGGCAACGCAGTCAAGTACACGCCCTCGGGCGGTCAGGTATCGGTGCGGCTCACCCACGCCGGCGGCACGGCACGGCTGGAGGTCCAGGACACCGGCCCCGGCTTCGACGAGGCGACGTGCGAGCGGCTGTTCGACCGGTTCTTCCGCGCGGATACGCCCGAGGTCCAGGCCGAGCCCGGGAGCGGGCTGGGGCTCGCAATCGTGAAGGCGATCGTGGAGGGGTACGGCGGCACCGTCGGCTGCGCGAGCCCGGGTCCGGGCCACGGGGCGACGTTCTGGGCGTTGCTGCCGTGCTTGGGAAGCCACTGTTAGGGAGAACTCTCTTCCCGACCTGCACGAGCGAGCGCTCGCCATACGGAAGGTCGCGGCGGTGTCCTGAAGTGGCGGGAGGCGATTAGCGAAAGGAGTGGGAGACCGGCCAGATCTGCGGAGTAGCCCGCGACATCATCGTCGAAGCTGGATTCCCGACGCACCTGGGCCACGAACTCGCCGAACGTGGCAGGCAGCCGGATGGATGTTCTAAAGAGACCGGTGTTGATGGCAGGGCCTGCGTAGAGGTCGGGGTCCGTCTCATCGGTCGGCACCCACACCTGGAGGTTGACCTCCGAGAGCTGGTCCTGGACGACGTCCCGAATCGAGTCGTAGAGCGCGGGGTCGTCCGTGGCGACGGCCCATTCGGCGAGGAGTGCGAGGATCGTCGAAGAGGGGAACTCCGGCTCCTCGACACCGAGGAGCACGTCGATCCGGTCCTCGTACGTGCCCGCATACGTTGGCACGCGAGACGGTTTGTGGGTCCAGGCGAACCCGAGCGTCCGAATGATCTGCTCGGCCCACGCCCGGGCGTCGTCGACCCGACCGCCGAGGGCGAGGGCGCGGAGCGCGAGGGCAACCTCGACCACGTTGTCGTCGAAGGGCGGCGTAGAGGCTGCGGGGTTGTGGACGATGACGGCGACGATCCGGTTTGCTATCACCTCGGTGTTCCGGAGGTACCCCCGGAACTGCCCCAGTAAGGCCTCCCCAGCGTCTTGGTTGGTCTCGCTCAGCGCACTCTCCTCCGAGCCTTCTCCCTCATCAGCCCCGTCTGGCGTCTCCTCCTCTGAGGCGGGTCCCGCACTGTCTTCGGCGTCTGGTCCCGAAGGCGTGTTGCCCTCACCTCCGTCCAGATCCGTTTCGTCCAGATCGGACTCTTGGGCGTCGTCTTCCACACCGTCACCCTCCGACTCCGCCAGATGGCTGATCTTCGCGTAGGTCGCCTTGGCCATGTGGAACTCTCCGAGTCCGGCGAGGGCGAGGTGTCCGAGGACGTCGAACACGCGGACCGGGTATTCGATGTCGTCGGCGGGTGAGTACCCGAAGAGGCCGTTGGGCGTCTCGCAGTGGGGGCGAATCGCTTCGAGGTATGCGTAGAGAACTTCATGCCACGTCCCGTAGAGCGCGCCCAACTCCGGCCGTTCGACGCGGTTCGCCCCTGTGAGCCCCTGGGTGACCATGAAGTGCCAGACCCGAAGGAGGACGTACTCGGAGGCCAGAAGCGCCGGGCGCAGGTTCCCCTCGCGCTCGCCCCAGCGATAGAGCACGCGGAGGGTGAGCCGGAGCGCTCGGAGTGCGCGGCGGCGTTTGGGCGCGGTGTCGAGGCGGACCGGGTCGAGCGTGGCACGGACGAGCGCCTCGTACGGCGCAAGGTCGAAGTTGGGGTCGCCCGCGAGCGCGAGCGTCCGACGCATGACGGCGCGGACATCGGGACCCTCCGCCGGGCTCGGGAAGAGGTACTCATCGAGGAGGTGGGCCTCAATGAGACCCGCCAGCTCGTGGCCGCCCCAGAACTCGAAGGACACCTCGTAGTCGGTCCCCCCGCGCTGGACCGTGCCCCCGTTGTTCTCGGTGTAAGAAGCCCAGTCGAGCCGGACCTGCTCGTCCATGTCGCCGCCGGTGGCGACGATGACGCACACGGGGAGCCCTTGGTGGGAGGGCTCGACGTGGGAGCGGAGGTAGGTGTCCAGAATCTCGTCGAGCGATGGCCGGACGTCGGCGGGCAACCCGCCGTTCCACGTCCTCCGGTCGATGTCCCCCTGCTTGACCGTCACGAGAACGAGCTTCCGTACCCCGTCGCGGGGGTCGGTCCCGACGGCGGGCACATCGACGCCGTACTGGCGACTCCCTTTGCCTGCGCGGTTGAGGGGCCGGAGCCCCATGTTGAGGAGGAGGTCCGGGATGAGCACGTCGAGCTCGCCGGACTCCTTCTGGAGGGCGAGGTAGTCGCGGAGGACAAGGTTCATGGGTTAGCGCCGGGGCGTTCGGCGGAATGGCTTGCGACGCTTGGGGTGCACGCGCGTGGGGTAGCGCCGTCGGCCAAGACCACTCCGACCGCCGCTTGGGAGATTGGGTGGGCGTCGAGGCGCCGGGTCTGGCTCGGGGAGCGGCGTCGCGCGCCACACGAGGCGCCGGAAGTCTTGGCCTACGGGGTCGATGACGTCGCCGCGCAGGCTGAATCCGGGCGTCTCGATTTTCTGAAAGGGCGACACCTCCAGGGTCCCGTCGTGCATCTCGACGAGGGACCCCTTGCCGCCGCGGACCTGAACTTCTTGGAAGATGTCCTTCAAGGGGAAGCCGCTCTGTTCTTGGACCTGCTTGTAGATCGCGCGGTCGAACCGGCGGCGAGCGACGATAAACGGGCGGATGCGGTCGAGGGGGACCATCAGCTCCGTCCGTCGCTCGAGGGCTTGGTACCTCTCGTCCTGGGCGTCGACTCGGGCGAGCACGCGCGCCGCGATGGCCGCCGCACGTGGCCGTCGGCTCGCGTCGATGCTAGACAGAACCTCGCGGGTCTCACCTGGGCGCGTGAAGGCGACGAAATCGACGAGGCGGTCTTCAGCGAACGCTGCGACCTCCGGCGGGAGGGCGGGCGCGTCGAACAACGACACCACGAGCCGGGCGAGGGCGCGGCCGTTGTGGAGCCAGCCCAGCACTTGGCGGACTACGTGGAGGATCTCGCGGGCGTCGAGCGTGGCGACGGTGAGCGGCGGGAACGCCCACGGCCGACTCATCCTCCGGGCGTCGTTGACGAGGTCGGCCGCGGCCCGTGCGAGCGCGGGCGAGCCGCTCGCCAACCACCGCGTCACCCGCGCGTCGAGGGCGTCGTCGGGCACGTTGTTCAACGCATAGTCAACGGCGTCGGCGAATCCCAACTCCCCCGGTATGTGCGTGATCGCCCACGCCTCGGCCGCGTCGAGAGCCAGGTCTGGCGGGGCCTGGTAGAGCGCCGACCGGAACGCCTCCAGTCCCCCGCCGGAGAGCGGCGCGCGGGCGAGACGGAGCAGGGCCGTCCTGTAGAGGTCGGGGCCGTAGTGGACGGCAAGGTTAGCGACGCCGCGAGCGACGGCGGTGGCCGCGTTCGGGCGGGGGGCCAGCCGGACGAGGAGGTCGAGCGCACGTTCGACGTGGGACCGGAGGGAGATGGCTGCGAGCGCCCTCGCCAACGCCCGCTCGACTTCCGGCGCGGGGTCGGCGGTCATCTCGTCCAGCCGGTCAAGCACAGCGTCGTAACGGCTATCGCCTGCTTGGAAGTGCAGGCCGCCAAGGGCGAGGAGCCCCGTGTGGACGCGAGCGCCCTCGGCCTCCCGCGTGAGCGTGAGCGCGCGGTCCAGCGCGTCGTCCGGCGCCGTCGCGGCTAGACCGTGCAGCAGGTGCGGTACGGTCGCGAGCGCCTGGATCGTATCGGCCTCGACCGCGAGGCGGACGGCCTCACGGGCCGTGTCCGGATGATCCCGAGCGACCGTGCCAAGGCCCATGTAGTTGGAGCCTACCCCGCCGGTGTCCTCGAAGTACTCCCCGGCCGCAACGCCGATGTCGAGCGCTTGCTGTGGGGTGGGGCTCAGGCCCGAGAGAGCACCATGGGTAGCCAGCTTGATCGCCGTCTTGCGCGTCTGGAGTCCTCCGGGCGGATCGTCGCCGGGGGCCTCGCCAGGACCGGGGTAGTCCGCGGCGACGAGACGGGGAAGACGGGCTGCAACATCGCGCCCTCCCTGCGCGAGCGCGAGCAGGAGCCGCGAAGCAGGGTGGAGCCGTCCGGGCGGGGCGGCTCCCTTGAGCCCCCGGTGCTGGAGCCGCCAGACGCGGTGGAGGACGGTGACGAGCGCGGCGGGGTCGTCCCAGGCGTCCTCGGCGTCGGGGAGGAAGGCCTCAGCGATAGCCTGCGCGTGGGCTTCGGCGTCCGCGAACACGAAGCCGTCGTCGCACGGCTCGACGAGGTTCGCCTCGAGGGCGGGCGCGAAGGCCTCTGCGTCGTAGCCATCGGGCACCGGGATGCACGACGCGAGGGCGTCGGTGGCGCGGCCTGCAAGAGCGGCGAGAGCCGAACGGGTATCCTTGGGGATCGCGTCGGGGGATGGAGCCACGAGGTGCGGCCGTGTATGCGAAAAAACGGGTCAGGAGGGGCGCCTTCGGAGACACACAGAAATGGACACCCCTCGGGAAAACCATGATCCCGTCCAACCTGAATGCCTTTTCAGGTTGAGGCAGGGACGCAGTGGGGGTGGTCTCTGTAGCTATGGTCCCTCCCATCCCCCTCTCGATGACCGCGACCACTTGGTACTGGATCGCCGCGGCCGCAATGGCACCAGGCTCGGTCGTGTTCGGGTTCACGTCGGCCTGGGTCCAGGACGGTGCGCGGAAGGCGGCCTCCGGGCTGTGGGCGCTCGCGAGCGCGGCGACCCTGTTGGGCCTGCTCTTCGCCTACGAGTCGTTCGAGGGGTGGGCGTTCGTGCCCGCGGCGGGCATCCAGG
>NZ_JBARYR010000277.1:0-11426 GCF_049648075.1 Rubrivirga sp.
CGAGGCCGCTGCCGTGCTCCGAAGCTGCGAGCGCGAGATGGAGATCCGCTACGACTTGCTGGCCGAGGCCGGCGTCCGCGGGATCAGCGAGTACAACAAAAAGCTGGCAGCGGGCAAGCTCTCCGAACTAGGCGACAAGCACAAGCACCTGCCGTACATCGTCGTCATCGTGGACGAGTTGGCGGACCTGATGATGACGTCGGCCAAGGAGGTCGAGGCTCCGATCGCCCGGCTCGCACAGATGGCGCGCGCCGTCGGTATCCACCTGGTCTTGGCGACGCAGCGGCCGTCGGTCGACGTGATCACGGGGCTTATCAAGGCCAACTTCCCGTCTCGGATGGCCTACCAGACGTCCTCGAAGATCGACTCGAGGACGATCATCGACGGCGGCGGTGCGCAGCAGTTGGTCGGCAACGGCGACTTGCTGTACATGAACGGCTCGCGCCTGACGCGCCTGCAAGGGCCGTTCGTGTCGGTCGGAGAGGTCGACTCGGTCGCGGGGTTCATCTCGGGCCAGGAGGGCGCCGGCCCCTACCTCCTGCCCCCGATGGACGCCGGCGGCGACGCCGTCAAGGGATCGGCGGGCGACAGCTCGACGGACCGCGACGACTTGTTCGAGGACGCGGCCAAGGTCATCGTCCGCAGCCAGCAAGGCTCCGTCTCGCTGTTGCAGCGCAAGCTGTCCGTCGGCTACACGCGGGCGGCGCGGTTGGTGGACCAACTCGAGGACGCGGGCATCGTCGGCCCGTTCGAGGGCTCGAAGGCGCGCGACGTGCTGATCGAGAGCGAGCACGCGCTCGACGTGCACCTGCACGGCGCCTCGACGGACACGCTCCCCGACCTCGAGGCATAGGCCGTCGAGGACGTCAGGAAGTTGTGGCGACCTCGAGACCGGACGCCGACATGGCACGCCGTGTCCCGACGCGTGATTCTGAAGGGGGCGAGCACGCCGCGCCCCATCTCGTCATCGAACCCATCTCGTCATCGAGGGCGAGACCTCACACCAGCCCGCGCTCGAACGCCGCCCGGACCGCCTGGGCGCGGCTGTGCACCTGGAGCTTGCCGTAGAGGTTCTTAACGTGCGTCCGCACCGTGTGGGGGCTCACGCCCAACGCCTCCGCGATCTCGACCTCCGAGACGTCCTCGATGAGTTGTGCGAGCACGTCGGTCTCGCGGGGTGTGAGCCGGAGCGACTGAGCCGCGTCGGCCCCACGCAGCGTCGAGGACGACTGCTCGCGGACGTAGCCCAGCAGCTTCCTCGCCACCAACGGCGACGACGGCGCGCCACCGGCCTCGACCTCGAGGACGGCGCGCACGATGGCGTCCGGCCCGTCGTCCTTGAGGAGGTAGCCGCTGGCGCCGGCCTGGATCGCCGAGAAGATCTTGTCCTCGGCCTCGAAGACCGTCAGCATCAGCACCTCGATGTCGGGCCAGGTCCGTTTGAGCTCGGCCGTCGTCTCGGTCCCGTCGCGGCCCGGCATCTCGATGTCCATCAGCACCACGTCTGGCAAAGGCGCGTCGCTACGGCTGCGGACCTCGAGGTCGGCGAGGAAGGCGTCGCCACTCTCGGAGCTCAGGACGAGGTCCACGGCCTCGAAGAACGCGAGCTGCTGCTCCAGTCGCTCGCGAAGCACAGCGTGGTCCTCGACGATGGCGATACGGACGGGAGCGGACATGGGATCAGCGGCGGGTTCGCGAAATGTCGTACTCGCAGACGGCTTGCCGCCTCCCCGATGCAGGGGAGCCGAGACCCGACGCCTGGCCGTCGCCGACGCGCGCAGGCGAAGAATGAGGAAAGCAGGCGCCGCGTGCGCACCTCGCGACCTCGAGGGCGTTCCTTGCGACCATGACCACCATCATCGACTACGGCATTGGCAACCTGCGGTCGCTCGCGAAGGCGTTCGCGGCGGCGGGCGTCGAGGTCGAGCGCACCGACGATCCCGGCCGCATCGAGGACGCTGAGCGACTGGTCTTGCCC
Organism: Rubrivirga sp.; assembly: GCF_049648075.1. Classification (GTDB taxonomy): domain Bacteria; phylum Bacteroidota; class Rhodothermia; order Rhodothermales; family Rubricoccaceae; genus Rubrivirga. The sequence goes on from NZ_JBARYR010000277.1 coordinate 1,979, forward strand.
GGCGTCGGCGCGTTCGGTGCGTGCGCGGACGAGATCCGAGCGCGCGGTTTGTGGGACGTGGTCCTCGATCGCGCCCACGCCGGTGTCCCTCTCTTCGGCGTCTGCGTCGGGATGCAGCTGTTGTTCGAGTCCTCGAGCGAGGGCGTCGGCGACGTCCCGGGCCTTGGCCTCTTGCCCGGTCACGTCGTCCGGTTTCCCGCCGACCTCGAGGTCGACGGGCGCCGCTTGAAAGTCCCGCACATGGGCTGGAACGAGTTGGTGGGTCGCGATGCCCACGCCGTCCTCCCCCCCACCGACAACGCGTGGGCCTACTTCGTCCACTCCTACCACGCCGCTCCCGCCGACGCGGCGACGGTCTTGGCGACGGTCGACTATGGGATCGACGTCCCGGCCGTGGTCGGACGCGACAACGTCGTCGGCGCCCAGTTCCACCCCGAGAAGAGCGGGCGTGTCGGCCTCGAGATGCTGCGTAGGTTCGCGGCGTGGTCCCCGTCCCCGGTTTCGGTCTAGCGCATGCTCGTCATTCCCGCCATCGACCTCCGCGACGGGCGCTGCGTGCGCCTGAGACAGGGGCGCTACGAAGACGAGACCGTCTACTTCGAGGACCCCGTCCGCATGGCGAAGCTGTGGCGGGTGATGAACGCCAAGGTGCTCCATCTGGTCGACCTCGATGCCGCCCGAACGACGGCCGACGAGGTGTCCGACAACCGCCGGGTGATCGCCGAAATCGCCGCGTCGCTCGACGTCCCCGTCCAGGTCGGCGGCGGCATCCGCACGATGAGTGACATCGAGGAGATGCTCGAGCTCGGCGTCTACCGCGTCATCCTGGGCACGGCCGCGGTCAAGAGCCCCGACTTGGTGAGCGACGCCGTCAAGCGGTTTGGACGAGGTCGCATCGTGGTCGGGATCGACGCGAAGGACGGCGAGGTGCGGACCGAGGGCTGGGAAGCGGGTTCCGGCATCGACGCCGTCGACCTGGCCGTCGACATGGAGGCGCGCGGCGTGCGGCGGTTCGTCTACACCGACATCAGCCGCGACGGGACGCTCGAAGGTCCCAACGTGGACGCCTACCGGGAGATGACCTCGAAGCTGACCAAGGCGCACGTTACCGCGTCGGGCGGCGTCGGCGAGTACCGCGACCTGCTCTCGCTCCAGTCGATGGAGTCGACCGGCGTCGACTCGGTGATCGTCGGGCGAGCACTGTACGAGAACCGCTTCCCGTGCCAGCAATTCTGGTGCTGGCACAAAAAGGACGAGGTCGACCTCGATCGGTTTTCGACCGCGCGGATGGCCCTGAAGGACCAGGACTAGCTCCCAACCGGCGTCCTCGAGGACGCGACTCTCGGCACCCGCTCATGCTGGCCAAACGCATCGTCCCCTGCCTCGACATCCACGACGGCCGCGTCGTCAAAGGCGTCCAGTTCGTGGACCTGGTCGATGCCGGGGATCCGGTCGAGCAGGCCCGGTTCTACGACGCCTCAGGCGCCGACGAGCTGGTCTTCTTGGACATCACCGCCACGCACGAGGACCGCTCGGCCATCATCGACGTCATCCGGCGCGCGGCCGACGAGGTCTTTATCCCGCTCACCGTCGGCGGCGGCGTCCGCTCCGTCGAGGACGTGCGCACCTTCCTCGAGGCCGGAGCCGACAAGGTGTCCATCAACTCGGCCGCGCTTCGGGACCCGGACCTGCTGACTCGGGCCGCCGAGACGTTCGGCTCGCAGTGCGTCGTGCTGGCCATCGACGCCAAGCGCACCGGCGACACCGAGAGCGGCTGGGAGGTGTTCACCCACGGCGGTCGGCGCGCGACGGGCCGAGACGCGGTCGCCTGGGCCGTCGAGGGCGCCCGGTTGGGAGCCGGCGAGCTGCTGGTGACGAGCATGGACCGCGACGGCACCAAGGCGGGCTACGACCTCGACCTGCTGCGCGCCCTCGATGACGCCGTCGACGTGCCGGTGATCGCGTCCGGCGGCGCCGGGACGCTGTCCGACCTCGAGGACGGACTCGTCCACGGCCGTGCCGACGCCGTGCTCGCGGCCTCGATGTTCCACTTCCGAGAGACGACGGTCGCCGAGGCCAAGGCCCACCTCGAGGCGGCCGGTGTCCGCGTCCGCCCCGTTGAGACATGAGCGAACTCAATCAAGGACTCCGCCTTCTGCGCGCCGGTATCGGCGTGGTCGTGGCCTTCTTGCTGTTCGTGGGCGGCTACCTCACCTGGGCCGCGGTCGCGAACCCGGACGTGCGGCTCAAAAAGCCCCGCTGGTTCGAAGGCACCTTCGACCACTCGTACTGGCTCCCCGTCTGGCTGGTCACGATCGGAGGGGCCGTCCTGGTCGGAATCGTGCTCAGGAAGGCCTACCAGCGGATGCAGGCGGGCGAGGACTTGTACGAGGGCCGGATGGGCCGCGGGTTGCGCCGCCGCGGAGAGCGGCACATCGAGGACGAGGCTTAGCGCCTACCCGGGCTGATGGCGTCGTCTGTAGGTTCGGGCTCTGACCTACCGGAGCCATGCGTCTGATCGTTCTGTTCGCCCTCCTCGCCCCGTTGGCCCACGCGCAGACGGACTCCGAGCCCCGTGCGGACCCGTCTACGGACCCGGAGGCCTTGGTCCGGATGCTCGGCCGGGAGTGGGCCGACCTCGAGGCCGTCACGCCCGCACCCGATTCCGGCGCGGTCGCACGCGGCGCAGGGTCCGTCTGGTGGCCGTCGGGCCGCGGCGCGTGGGTCCGAGTCGACGTTCAGCATGGGGTGGTCGTCCAGGTCACGTCTCCCGTCAACGCTTCGTTTCCTAGCCAAGGACTGGCCCGATTCGTCCAGGAACTCGAGGCGGAGGTAGGGCCGGCGGGTCCCGACGGGTACTTCGACACCGCAGGATGGGGCGACTTCCGCGAAGAGATCGGCCTCGAGTATCCGCCGGGCCTCAAGGTTCAGTACGGGATTTTCGCCGAGGAGCGTCTGATGGTGGTACGCCTCACGCCGGGGTCCTATCCGTAGCCGCTCGGCCGCTCCTCGTCCTCGAGGACGTAACCCACTTCGGCGCCCTCTACGTCCCTTGCTCCGAGACGCCCTCGAGGGCGGCGGCACGTAGGTTCACCGTCCAGACACTGCCGGGTCCATGCGCACCGCCCTCCTGTTCTTCGCCCTCGCCGCGGCCGTCTCCGCACAAGAGGGCGAGCGCCCGACCTCGATCGAAGACCCAGACCTGTTGCTTTCGTCGATAGGCCAAGGCTGGGAGGACGTGGAGACGTCGATGCCTATACCGGACTCCGGCGCGGTCGCAACTGGTGCTGGATCCGTGTGGTGGCCGGCCGCTGACGACGAGATCGCCTGGGTGCGGGCTGACGTCCGAGACAACCGCATCGTGCAACTCTCGATCAAGCCAGGCGAGGACGTCTCCGCCGAAAACCTCACTCAGTTCGCCCAAGGCCTCAAAGGAGAGCTAGGGCCTGCTGGTCCGAACGGCTTCTACGACGCGACGGATTGGACCGAGTTTAACCCGGCCAGTGGACGAATTCTGAAGTCGGGCATCAAGGTCCAGGTGGCGATGCTGGTGCCCGAGCGGGTCCTCATACTGAGACTCACTCCAGGCTCTTTCTAGAGCATCCTTCAGGATGCTGGATGGACAGAGGGATGGAATGGGAGGCGTCGCACCCATCCCGCATCCCTCCATCCCATGATCCCTCAACCAACTGGAAGGGTGGTCTACAGAGTTGGACCGTCTACGATGATGGTCGGTCACGTCACGAATTTCGTTCGGAGCCAAGATGGAAACGGCTCCGTGAGAAGAGAGACGGTGGACATGAGGACCGTCCTCGAGGGCGTGTGTGGCCCCAAAACGGCCGACGACTCGCCCTCGAGGTCGCGACCGTGTCGTCAGGTTGTGTCCGTCGTGTCACGGCGAGTCGCGCGGCACGGCGGTTGAACGAATGGCCGATGTCAACCGTTCACATCGTCCCCCCAACCATGTCACGAGTGCTACGCCTTCCCATCTTCGCCTTTATCGGCTCGGTCCTGTTCTCGGGTCCCGCCCTGGCACAGTCCCCCGAAGCCGTCGCACGGCAGCTCCAGGAGCGCTACGGCGCGCTCGAAACGCTGCGAGCGTCCTTCGTCCAGACCGCCGGCGGCCAGCGCCTCGAGGGCACGCTCTCCGTCCGCCGCGACGCGTTCCGGCTTGACCTCGGCAATCAGGTCTTGGTCACCGACGGCGGCACGCTGTGGTCGTACTCCCGCGACGACGAGCAGGTCGTGGTCCAGGACTACGAGCCCGCCCGCGTCGGCTTCTCGGTCGGACAGCTGTTCACGGACTACCTCGAGGTGTTCCGCGTGACGGCGGCCTCGAGGGCGACCATCGGCGGCGTCCGCCACGACGTTCTCACGCTGCGGCCGCGCCAGTCCGGCTCGTCGGTCCGCGACGCGACGCTGTACGTCCGCTCGTCTGACGCCGTCCCGACGCGCGTCCGGGTCCACGACACGAGCGGCAGCACGTTGGCCTTCGACCTGCGCGACGTCGAGCGCAACGTGTCGCTACCGGCCTCGACGTTCCGGTTCTCGGCGCCGGCCGGGACCGAGGTCGTCGACCTGCGGTAGCGGCGACACGGAGACCCTCCCGTAGCGACCTTTGGGCGCGGGGCTGCACGAGCGGCCCCGCGCTTTTTTGGATCCCGCCTCCGTGTCCGACCGCCTTAAAGGCATCCTCTCGCTCGTCGCGAGCCTCGCGCTCGGGGCCGGACTGCTGTGGCTCGCGCTGCGCCACGCCGACCTCGAGGCCGTCGGCGTCGCGCTCGCGCAAGGCGAGTGGATCTGGATGGTCCCCTACATCATCACCGGGCTGATCTCAGTCGCGATCCGAGCCTGGCGGTGGGGCCTGCTCGTCGACGCGCTCCCGGAGCGAACCGCGCGGACCCCGATCCGAGACACCTCGGCGTCGGTCGTCATCGGGTACCTGGTCAACTACGCGGCCCCGAGACTCGGCGAAGTCGCTCGAGCGGCCCACCTTTCGCGGCGTACCTCGGCACCGTTTGCGGGCGTGTTCGGGACGGTCGTCGCCGAGCGCGTCCTCGATGTGATCGGGCTGGCCGCCGTCCTGCTTTCCGTGGCGATCCTGTTCGGCGACCGCGTCACGGGATTGCTTCAGACCGCCGCAGGTGGAGCCCTGGACATGCTGGGCGCCGTCCCGGTCTGGCTTCTCGTCGTGCTGTCCATCGTGGGGGTCGCCTCGCTCGTCGGGGGCGCCGTGTTGATCCGTCGAGGCCGAAGCCGCTTCGCGTCCTTGCTGGAAGCGTTCCGGGGAGGCCTGGTGTCGGTCGCGCGAACGGGCCGCCCGGGATCCGTGGTCCTTTCCACCGTCCTCCTGTGGCTGACGTACGGCCTCATGGCCGACCTCCCCCTCCGGCTCCTCGGCCTCGATGAGGCGTTCGGGCTCGGCCTGGTCGACGCGTGGGCCGTCATGGCGATCGGGGGGATCGGGATGGCGATTCCCTCTCCGGGCGGGACGGGGTCGTTTCACTACGCCACCGTCCAGGCGCTGACGCTGCTGTTCGCCGTCGGCGCGACGCCGGCTGCGACCTACGCCTTGCTCGTCCACGCGGCGGGCGTCGTCTTCTACTGCATCTTGGGAGTCCTTGCGCTGGCCGCGACGGGCACGACGTTCAAAGGGATCACCGGCGCGGCCCGTCGCGTCGCATGACCTCGAGGACGATTGTCGCCGCTTTGCTCGGACTCGGAGGCCTGGGCGTGGCGCTGGGTCTCTTGTCGCGCGGCAGCGGCCCGCTCGCCACGCCCGAGTCACGGGTCGTCCTCGAGGACGCGACGGCGACGACGCTCGACACGATGGCGTTTCGAGGCCGGACGATCGAGGCGTCGGTCCGGGGGATCGTCGTCCAGATCGACGCCCAAAGCGTCTGGGTCACGACCGGCGACGACGCGTTCCCGCTGCGCTTGGACGCTCCCGACCTCGAGGTCGAGGACCACCTCCTCGCCGTCGGTCGGCTGAGGGGGCGAGGCGGGCGCCGCTGGCTCGAGGTCCGGTCGTGGTCCGTCCTCGAGGCCGAGGTCCTGCCGCCGGGAGCGGGCCGATGACCGTTCGGAGCCGAGTCCCGACGGTTCACCGGCCTCGACGGGTTTGACCGGGACCGGCTCCGTACCGTTACTGACGAGACAAGAGTTCCCGCCCAAGCCCCGACGCCACATGGAGATCTCGGCCACACAGAACCCCCTCGGAGGCCTCGTCCCTGACGAGCTCTACCAGGTCCTCGACGCGCACAACTTGCTCAACGAGAAGGGCGTCCGCGACTACAGGATCCGGCAGCAGTTCCGCTCGATGCGGGCCGAGGACGTGCCGGCCTACGAGGCCATCGAGGAGCTCCGCGAGCAGCACCCGTACCTCCAGTTCGACACGATTCGTAAGATCGTCTACGGCCTCCGGCGCCGCTCCTAGCGCGCCCGCTGCGCTCCCCTCGCGCGGCGACAAGTCTCTCCCAGGGTTGGGTGAGAAGGGCCTCCGGGCCTGACAGAGGGATTGGCGGGGCGGCCTCGAGGTCGCCCCGCCATTTTTGTATCAGCGCGCGCGCACGATCGGCACCGACGTACATCCCGCGTCACTGCACAGACGCGCCACGTAGGTGCCGGCAGGAAGGGGTCCGACCTCGACCGACCGCCGGCCGGCTGCCAGTGCCCCCGAGAACAACGCGCGGACGTGACGGCCGGTCACCGTCCACACGTCGAGCGTCGCGTCCGTGCGGCTGTCTGCCTCGAGGACGAGCGTCGTCGCACCGAACGACGGGTTGGGCACGGGCGGCAAGAGCCGGGCTCCGCTCGCTGGCCTCGCTGCGGAGACGGCCGTCGCCCTCGAGGACGCGAACGAAATGACCGTCACGCTCACTCCTGGGAGGTCTAGCTGAAGATCGCTGTCCGCCACGACGGAAGAGTGGGACTCGATCGCGACCAAGCTCTCGGCGTGCCTCCCATCGGAGAACCGGTAGACATCGACGGCGCTTGCATCGTGAGGTGCCCGGAGCGTGACCGTCCTCGACTCGTCGTACTTGTTGATGAGGAAGACGCTCGTCCCGTTCTCGTCCGCTACCGCGAACGGCTGGACATGGTACCCGGCAACGTTCTGCCCTCCGTGGTGGGGGAGGTCATCGATCGGCGGCTCGGTCGTCTTCGCACGAAGGACAGAGCTCCCCGGGCGGAGCCTTCCCGGGCCGGCCGTTAGCTGCCACGCGTAATACGGGATGCGCTCATTGAAGGCCGGGAACCACTCCAGAATGCCGAATCCGCCCAGAGTCTCCCAGCGGAGGAGCACGTCGAACCCGCCTTGCAGCGCGTGGAGTTGCGCCAGAGTCTGATACACACCGCCGAACGTGTTCACGTTGCGGGGGTCCGTCCAGAGCTCGCCGCTAGAGGTCCCATCGCGTGTCCAGAGCGCCGAGGCGTTGTAGGCATCGAGGACGAGGAGAGGGTCGTCGGCGCCTCCGATCATCTCTCGGATGTTGAGAGCGGCCTCCTCGTACCAAATGGTCCGGTCCATAATGTGCTGGTCGGAATCTGCGGCATTCCACGACAGGAACAGGTTCGAGGAAACGAAATCGAGCGCGTCCGCCCCTCCCGACAGCCCGAGCACTCGCTGTGCCCAATAGCCGTTCTCCCACCCTGCGAAGTTGGACGGCCCACCAACCCAGGCCCCAGCGTCGCCCGCCTGGATAGCCCTCGCGGCCTCGACATAGAGCTCCGCAGCGAGTGTCGGAGACATGTATGCTGGGCGGCTCGGGTGAAGGATGTTGACCTCGTCAAACACGATCCACCGGTCGACCCGGTCACTGTACCTCCGGGCTAGGGCTTCTGCCGTGAGCGACCACTCGACCCGTGGCGCGGACCGCGTCCACCACGGGTCGTCAGGTGTCCCATCGTACCAGGTCTCAGCCTGAAACAGGCACACCCAAGGCTCGTATCCCGCGGCGACGACCTCGTTGATCTTCCGATCGAGGTCGGCCCACTCCCAAACGCCGGGTCGGGGGTGAAATTGAGACGGGTAGGCCCAGATGCGCACGCCCGAAAGCGGAAGTGCCGACAGCTTCTCGAGGGCGAGAGGCGCGTTGTACGTCTCTCCGTGGTACTGGATGCCGAAAGCGTCTGGGCGGATGTCTATACCGGGGCCGCTCTCGACCTCAACGACTATGGACTGGGCAGCGAGCGGGGCCGCTGCTACAAAGGCCGCGAGAAGGATGTAACGCACAACGCTGAAGATAATGCAGCCTAGCCCAGGTCGCGCCTCGAAGCCCAGAGAAGGGTTACGCCCGCCGCGACCGACGCGTTGAGCGACTCGGCCGGCCCACGCATCGGGATCGACGCGAGCACGTCGCACGAAGATCGAACGCGGGGACGCAGACCGGCTCCCTCGTTCCCAACGACGATCACGACCGGTCGGTCCCAGTCGTAGTCCCAGATCGTCGTCGCATCTTCGCCGTCGTCGGCGAGTCCGATGACCCAGTAGCCGCGCTCCTTGAGCTGGTGGAGCGCGTCGCCCAGATTCGTCACACGGGCGATCGGAAGCCGGAGCGCGGTCCCCGCGCTGGCCTTGACCGCGACGGCCGAGAGCGGGGCCATCTCGCGGTTCGGCACGATGGCTCCGGCGGCCCCGGCGGCGACGGCGCTCCGCAGGATCGCGCCGTAGTTGCGCGGGTCCTCGACACCATCGAGGGCGATCAGGACGGGCTTGGCGGCGCGCACGTCGTCCAGCGTCGGCGCGATCGCGGACAACATCGCATCGAGGTCGGCATACGCGATGGGCGCGATGACCGCGACGATCCCCTGGTGCTGGGCCTGGGGCGCCATGCTGTCCAGCTTTTGCCGAGGCGCGACCTGGACCGGCACGCCGGCGCTCTTGGCCATGCGCCGCACCGCGTCGATCGCACTACCGTGGGCGCCCTTCTGCAAGATCACCTTCTCGACGCGACCGTCGCCCCGGTCGAGCGCTTCACGGACGGGGTTGCGGCCGGCGAGAACGTCGGTGCGGGATTCGTTGCGGGCCATGCGTCGGGAGGTGTGCGTGCAGACAAAATGCGGCTAGGCCGACCTCGAGGGCGCGTAATCGCTGCGGATTCCCTGTCCTCGCTCGACGCAGGAACGCGCGTCCGGCCTCGAGGACGTGCTACGCCGCGAGGGCCTCGAGCCGATCCGCCAGCCGATCCGTCCAGGCTTCGTGCTCCGGCTTCATCAGGACGGACCGGAGCACGCGAGCCGCATCCGCGTCAACCTCGAGGCCGGGGAACGCGGCTTGCAAGGCGTCGCTCGACAGCCGGTACAGGCTGACGAAGACAGGATCCTCAGGGTCGTCCATGCCAGCTTGGAAGATGGCCGCGCTCCGATCGTCGAGGGCGGACACGCTCGTCCCGACCGGCGCGTACACGACGATGTCGGTCTCGGGCTCGAGGACGGGCGCCAACAGGTC
>NZ_JBARYR010000278.1:0-2352 GCF_049648075.1 Rubrivirga sp.
CCCGAGGGCATCCGCGACACGCTCAACGCGCAGTCCCCAGAGGTCATGGTCGCGGCCCAGCCTGGGACGTCGAGTGGCGGATTGTCTCTGTCCGCCCTCGAGGACGTCCTCGAACGAGCACGCTCGGCCGACGCCGTGCTCATCGGCTGCGGACTCGGCCGGGACGACGAGACCCTCGAGGTCGTGCGCCGCTTGGTCCCCATGATCGAGGCCCCTGTCGTCCTCGATGCCGACGGCCTGACCGCGTTCTCACCCCAGTTCGGGGGCTCGCCCGCCGCGTTCGCCGACCGCCGGGGGCCTCTCGCCCTGACACCCCACCTCGGCGAGGTGCGCCGGCTCCTCGAGAGCCGCCAGGCCGGCGCGGCCAACGACGTGTTCGATCCCGAGGATCGTCCCCGAGCGGCGGCCGATCTCGCGCGTCGGTGGGGTGCCACAGTCGTGCTCAAGGGGATGCCGAGCGTCGTCGGCCTCGAGGGCGGTGAGGCCGGCGCGGCACACGGGCGCGCCATCATCGGACCACCGGGCGAACCGGCACTCGCCACGGCGGGCAGCGGCGACACGTTGGCCGGGACCATCGCGAGCCTGCTCGCTCAGGGAGGGACCGCCCTCGAGGCCGCCGTCTGCGGACTCCACCTCGGCTCCCGAGCGGCACGGATCTGGGCCGACGAGCATGGTGGCGCAGGGCTGATCGCCTCGGACATCGTAGACCTGCTGCCTCGCGCGGCACACGCGCTCCGCTCATGACCGCCCGCCGCCTCGCGATCCTGTGGTCGGTCGCCATCGTCGTCGCGTGCCTGGTTCCTGGCCAGGGACTCCCCTCGGTCCAGATCGTCTCGTTCGACAAGCTGATCCACGTCCTCCTCTTCGTCGGGTTCGGGCTTTTGTGGATGCGAGCGGCTCCAGGGGTACCGGGACGCATCCTCTTGACCGGCGTCGTGTTTGGGATCGCCATCGAGGTCGCGCAAGGCACTTTGCCCGTCCACCGGTCGGCCGACGTGTTCGACGCGATTGCAGACGCGATCGGAGTAGTGATCGGCGTGGGAGTCGGACGCTGGTTGTTTGCGTCAGACTCGGCAACGTGAGCAACGCGTGTGGACGAGCCGTGTCCCTAAGGCACACTCCCCACGCTCCCATGACTCCCGCCCCTTCGGATGACCTCCGCCGCCGGTACCCTCTCTACGCAGAAGCCGGACTGGCCGGTGCTCTCTTGCTCGCCATCCTGGCCTTCACCGTCCCCGTCGAGGCCTCGAGCATTCCTGTCGTGGCCGCTCCCGACACAGACCCTCTGATTCTGTCCGAGGTACCCCAGACGGCCGAGGCCTTTACACCTCCACCGCCACCGCCGGCTCCTCCGCCACCCGTCGAGGTCCCGGACGACGTCGAGGTCGTGGACGACGTGATCCAGCAACTCCGTCTCCCTAACGAGTTCGCTGTCCCGCCATCGGCACCATCGGCCCCCGTCGTCGTGGCCCCGCCGCCGACCGTCCCTGACGTCGAGCCCCCGACGCTCCCACCGGTGGTCGCTGACGAGGACGTCGTCTTTACCGTGGCCGAGGTTCAGCCGGAGTTGATCGGCGGTCTGGCCGCGCTCCAGGCGGCCGTCGAGTACCCCGAGTTCGCCCGTCGCGCCGGGATCGAGGGCCAGGTCGTCGTCCAGTTCGTCGTGGATGAGCGCGGCAACGTCGTCGACCCCGTCGTGCTCCGCTCGCCCAACGAGCTCTTGAGCGAAGCCGCCCTCGAGGCCGTCCGCGCCAGCCGGTTCACGCCGGGCCAGCAGCGCGGCCGTCCGGTCAAGGTCCGGTTCGCCGTCCCCGTCACCTTCCGACTCCGGTAGAGCCCGTCTTCGAGGGCGCAGCAACTTTCGTGGAGGCCACGTGTCTAGGGTGTGAAGGGACGATTTGCACTCGCCCCTGTCGCAGGCCTTCACGTCTCCTTACCTTTGGGACTGAGGCCCGACCCGGCCGCCCCTCCTCTCCACACTATGGCCCTTTACAAGACCCCGAAGGCGGACCTGAAGCGGAAGTACCCGCTGTACCTCCAGGCCGGCCTCCTCGCTTCGCTCGGGCTCATCATCGCCGCGTTCACCGTTCCGCTCCCGGACGGCGAAGACGTGGTCATGATGGACGACTCCCAGGAGATCATCGAGCTCGAGGACATCCAGCAGACGATCGAGATCCAGCCGCCGCCGCCACCGCCGCCGGCCCCGCCGCCGCCGCAGGAGGTGCCCGACGACGTGGAGATCGAGGAGGACGTGATCGACGAGATCGACCTCGACCTCGACGACGTTCCGCCGCCGCCGCCGGCACCACCGGCACCACCGGCCCCGCCGCCGCCGACCCCGGACGCCCCTCC
>NZ_JBARYR010000279.1:0-4283 GCF_049648075.1 Rubrivirga sp.
TGCGCGTAGAGGTCGACGTCGTGCCCGCGGCGGACGAGTTCGCGGACCAGGAGGTGCGTGATCATCTCGAGCCCGCCCGCGAACGGCTCGACGATCGGAAAGCGGGAGTGGGCGACGACGGCGATCCTCATGGGTCGGGCGGGACTGCCTCGGCTGGACGTGGATGGCTCGAAGAGTACTGACCCGTTTCCTCAGGGCAACCCCGGTCACCGCGCCTCGTCCTCGAGGACGCCGACGAGACGGGCCGACGCCTGCGCCGCCCTCGAGGACGGAGCGACCTTTCTCCTCCCCTCGTCCCCTCCCGCCAACACCGTGAGCCACCCCAAGACCCCGTCCTCGAGCCGCTGCGTGATGAACGAGCTGGTGTTGCCCAACGACACCAACACCCTCGGCAACCTGATGGGCGGGCGTCTGCTCCACTTTATGGACATCTGCGCCGCCATCGCGGCCCAGCGCCACTCCAACCGGACCGTCGTCACCGCCAGCGTCGACTCGGTCGACTTTCGGGGCGCGATCAAGCTGGGCGAGGTCGTCGTCCTCGAGGCCGTCGTCACGCGGGCGTTCACGACCTCGATGGAGGTCTCGATCGAGGTCTGGGCCGAGGACAACGCGACGGGCGAGCGGCGCCACTCGAACCGGGCGTTTTACACGTTCGTCGCCGTCGACCAGAGCGGACGGCCGATCCCGGTCGTTGCCCTGGAGCCCGATACAGACCAGGAGCGCGAGCGCTTCGAGGCCGCGGGCCGCCGTCGGCAGCTCCGGCTGGTCCTGGCGGGGCGCCTCGCCCTCGAGGACGCCGACGAGCTTCGGGACCACCTGCGGGAGATCGCGCTCGAGCCGCCGCCGACCGAGGGAGCCGAGTAGCCGGTCTGTGCGTAGGGGGCGCCCCACCACACTCTGTCTCATGCGTTATCTCATCTTGCTAGCGGCTCTCGTCGCCGCCCCGGCGTCTGCCCAACTCTCCATCGGCGGCCAGGTCGGAGACCCGACCGGCTTGTCTCTCAAGCTCGGGTCCGGCCAGGGCGCCCTCGCGATCGCACTAGGATGGGACCTCGACGACTCGCTAAAGGGCGAGGTCCACTACCTCTTGAGCAACAACCGGTTGCGGAGCACCCGAAACCCGGTGTACGTCTTCTACGGACCCGGCGCCTTCGTCGACACGAACGACCGCCGGACGAGGGCCGGCATCAGCTTGGGAGTCGGCCTCGAGGCCGCGCTCACGCCCGACCTCGAGCTCTACGGCATCGTGTCGCCCCGGCTCCAGCTGACCGACGAGACCGACTTCGAGGTCGGCGGCGGCATCGGGCTCCGGCTCCGCCTGTAGCTTCCGTCATGGCCCCGACTCCGTCCCGTCCCGTCCGCATCCTGATCGCCAAGGTCGGCCTCGATGGCCATGACCGAGGCGCCAAGGTGGTCGCAGCCGCGCTGCGGGACGCCGGCATGGAGGTGATCTACACCGGACTGCGCAAGACGCCCGAGGTCGTCGTCCGAGCGGCCCAGGAGGAGGACGTCGACGCCATCGGGGTCTCGATCCTGTCGGGCGCCCACGGCACCGTCTTGCCCCGACTCCGGTCGCTCATGGACGCGTCCGACCTCGAGGACGTGCTGCTCGTCGCCGGCGGCACGATCCCTCAGGACGACGCCGACGACTTGCTGGACCGAGGCGTCGTGGACCACGTGTTCACGCCGGGCGCCTCGCTCGCCTCCATCGCAGCGGCCCTCTCCGACGCCGTCGACGCCCGACGAGCGAGCGCGTGATCCCGCCCCGGATCCTGATCACGGGCGCCAACGGGTTGGTGGGGCAAGCGCTCACCAGGGCCGCCTCGCGCTGGCCCGGTGCCGACGTGCTCGCCACCGGACGAGGGCCCTCCGTATGGCCGTCGCCGGGTGGCTACGCGCGGCTCGACGTCCTCGATGCGGCCTCCGTCGAGCGAACGTTCCAGGACTTCGCTCCCGACGTCGTGCTCCACTCCGCCGGCGAGGCCCGGGTCGAGCCGTGTGAGGCCGACCGCGAGGCGTGCTGGGCGCTCAACGTAGACGCCGTCGCCACCATGGCATCCCTCTGCGACCGGCACGGCGCCAAGCTCATCCTGCCCTCGACCGACTTCGTGTTCGACGGCGCCGCCGGCCCCTACGACGAATCCGCGCGTCCGGCGCCGATCAGCGCCTACGGCCGCTCGAAGCTGGCCGCCGAAAACGTTCTACACGCCAGCCGACTGTCGAACTGGAGCGTGGTTCGAACCACGATGGTGTTCGGCGTGCCCGCCGGCCCGAGCCCACGTCTCGACTTCGTCCGGTGGGTCGCTCGCGAGTTGTCCGCCGACCGCCCCGTCCGCGTCCCCGACGACCAACTCCGCACGCCTACCTACGACGACGACCTGGCGGACGGCGTCCTGCGGATCGCTCGGTACGACCGTCGCGGCCTGTTCCACATCTCAGGCCGCGAGTCGATGCCCGTCCTCGAGGTCGCCAAGTGCATCGCCAACGTGTTCGACCTCGACGCGTCGTTGATCAGCCCGGCCTCGAGCGCCGAGATCCACCCTGGGGCGCCTCGGCCTCTCCGTGCCGGCTTGTTGATCTTGCGGGCCGAGAGCGAGCTGGGCTACCGACCGCGCCCCCTTGAGGTCGGGCTCGAGGCGGTACGGTCGCGACTGAGGATGATCGAGCCGGCCTAGGCGGGCACGACGGAGCGCGACAGCAAGATGCGCGTCTCCGACCCCTCGGGCTGGAGGACCAGAAAGTCGCCGTCGCGTGAGATTTGAGTCTCGTCGCCCAGCAGGCGTTCAAGTTCGAGCGTCCCCGTGGGGCAGGCTCGCTTGGTGCACGCCAACACGTTGGAGAACGAGAGCGCGTCGTCCTCGATGACGAAGCGGCCGGAGCAGTCGTTGCACGAGGAGATCGCGATCGACCCGTCGTCCCCGAAGGTGACCTGCTGTGCCCCGTCGCCCCGCTCTAGGCCGCCGTCCTCGAGGACGATCCGCTCGACGGTCCACGAGGAGCCGGGGAGCTCCGCCGCTTCTCCGGACGGGGGCGCCGAGCACGCCGAGATCTGGAGGACGACGAGGAGAGCGGGAAGAAAGCGCACGGGAACGGTCGAGGACTCGGACGCGAAGCTACGCGTAGGCTGATCGGCGGAATGCCCGCGAAGCCCAATCGCACAGGCGGGCCGCTTGGGAGAGCGGGGTAGCTTGGCCCAGCCTCTCGCAAAACCATGATCGACCTCGACCTGCTCCGCACCGACCCCGACCGCGTCCGCGCGTCCATGGAGGCCAAGCGGATCGGTGACTCAGGCGCCGTCGACCGCGCCATCGACCTGGACCGTCGTCGACGAGAAGCCGTGACGTCCCTCAACGATCTCCAGCACCGGCAGGGCGAGATCGGCAAGCAGATCGGCCCGCTGATGAAGGCGGGCAAGCGAGACCAGGCCGCGCCGCTCCTCGAACAATCGAGTGCGCTCAAGGGCGAGGTCCAGGTCCTCGAGGGCGAGGTCCGCGACCTCGAGGCCGACCTGCGGAGCGCGATGTTGGAGATCCCAAACCCCATCCACGAGTCCGTCCCGATCGGCGGCGAGGACGCCAACCGCATCGAGGCCGAGTGGGGCGACAAGCCGACGTTCGACTTCGAGCCGCTTCCCCATTGGGAGCTCACCGAGAAGCACGGGCTGGTCGACTTCGAGCGGGGGGCCAAGGTCGCGGGCGCCGGGTTCCCGTTCTACGTCGGCAAGGGCGCCCGGCTGCAACGGGCCTTGGTCGGGCTGTTCCTCGACCTCGCCCTCGAGGCCGGCTACACCGAGGTCCAGGCGCCGATCCTGCTCAACGAGGCCAGCGGCATCGGGACGGGCCAGCTCCCGGACAAGGAGGGCCAGATGTACCACACGGCCGCCGACGACCTCTATCTCCTGCCGACCGCCGAGGTCCCGCTCACCAACTTCTACCGAGACGAGATCCTGGCGCCGGACGCCCTCCCGATTAAGTACACGGGCTACACGCCGTGCTTCCGCCGCGAGGCCGGCAGCTACGGCAAGGACGTCCGCGGGCTCAACCGCCTGCACCAGTTCGACAAGGTCGAGTTGGTCCGGTTCGTCCACCCCGACGAGAGCTACGTCCACCTCGAGGAGTTGCGGGAGGACGCCGAGCGCGCGGTCAAAGCGCTGGGCCTCCCCTACCGGCGGCTCACCTTGGCGTCGGGCGACCTCGGCATCACGCAGTCCAAGACGTACGACCTCGAGGTCTGGAGCGCGGGCCAAGAGCGGTGGCTCGAGGTCTCGTCGGTGTCCAACGTCG